>JASFGZ010000208.1:0-7794 GCA_050123495.1 Desulfobacterales bacterium | reverse complement strand
CACGGCTTTGTCACGCACGGCCTTGTCATAGGAGGTTAATCCGCCGTTGCGAAACTCGGGCTCGGCTTTAACATTCACATTTATGGCGGCGACATTGAGGTTGTGTTTGCTTAAAATGTCTTTGGTTATCTTCGGATCGTTGACCTCATACGGGTAAACGACCTCGACGCCGTCACAGCCCTCGATTTGGGTCATCAGCTCAAACTTTTGATCCAAGTCCAGCGGCTGGTTGTATTCGTGAAAGCGATCTTTGGTTTGCGACAAAAACCCGGTGATAATACCCATCTTCAACATCGGTTTCTCCTTTATGGGATCTGACATTCATTATTCAATATGATATTGGTACCGGTTATGATCTTGGAATGACACCGCGACCCAGGAATCAGTCTTCCCTGGGCGGACCGGCATCAAATTCGGGTTCACATCTTTTGCGCCGAAATACGACGTCCATTAATTTGTTTTTAAAATTTCGATAAACCTGGAATTGGCTGACCACGGTCCAGACAATCACCAGAAATAGGATCAGCGATACCGGCCGGGTAAAAATCGGCAGAAAACTTCCCTGGGAGACCATCAGCGCCCGTCTTAGGTTCTCATCGGCCATGGGACCCAGAATCACACCGATCACCAGCGGGGCAATGGGATACCCCATTTCGGTCAGAAAATAACTGATAATTCCCACCGGCAGCATCAGATACAGATTCCAGATATTCATTCCCAGCGAGTAGGAGCCGATGATACACAGAATTCCGATAATGGGCATAAAAAGCTGAACCGGAATCCGTAACACTTTAACCACCTGTTTGGCCATCAGCATTCCGACCACCCACATGCTTATCGAAGCCAGCAGCAGGATAGCCGCCACCTCCATAATAAAGGTGGGGTGCTCGAAGGTAATCATGGGTCCGGGTGTAACCCCATGCAGCATCAGGGCGCCCAATAACATGGCTGCCGGAGGGCTTCCCGGAATGCCCAGATTGAGCAGCGGAATCATGGCACCGCCGACGCAGGCGTTGTTGGCCACTTCAGTGGAAAGAACGGCCGTTATTTCCCCTTTTCCGAAGCGTTCGGGATGCTTGGACGTATTTTTAGCCGTACCATAGGATACCCAGGCGGCGATGTCTTCGCCAATGCCGGGAACCGACCCGATACCCACACCGATGAGGGCGGAGCGAATAATTCTGGGGACATTCCTGACGATGGTTCCGAACTCGGGCAGGATGCGCTGAAATTTCTGGGTTTCACCGATCTGGAAGCGATCTTTGAGGACCTGAATAATCTGCGGGATTCCAAAAGCACCAATCAGGACCGGCACGACTTCGATGCCACTGTCGAGTTCGGGTATGCCAAAGGTAAACCGAGGATAAAACTGCAAAAGATCGCGGCCGACGCAGGCCAGAAAAAGTCCCAAGAAACCGGCGATCCAGCCTTTGATGACCAGATCCGGGCTGGTCAGGGTTCCGCTGATCAGTATGCCGAAAAATGCCAGCAGAAAAAACTCAAAGGAAGTAAACTGGAGCGCAAAGAAGGATATTAACGGAGAAATGCTGACCAGAAACAGCATGCTGATAATCGTACCGATGGCCGATGAGGTGGTGGTCAAGCCGATGGCGCGCCCGCCTTCTCCTCTACAGGCCAGCGGGTAGCCGTCCAGGGCGGTGGCGGCGGAAGCGGCCGTTCCGGGGATATTGATCAGAATGGAGGAATATGATCCTCCGTAGGTCCCGCCGACATAAATGGCCAGCAGGCAGAGCATGGCGGTGCCGGTATCCATGCCGTATGTTAAGGCGGTCAAAAGGGCCACACCCAGGGTGGAAGTCAGTCCCGGCATGGCGCCGAAAATAATCCCCAACATCACCGAGCAAAGTAAAATTAATATGTTCAACGGGTCCGAAGCCAGATGATACACCATCTGAAAATAGGTCCCGATTCTTTCAAAAATCATCATGGAAAATGGGTTCCCTTCACGCCGAAAATTAAAATTCGAAGTACCAGATCGCATCCAGCAGCACGACAACCATGCCCTCGGCCGGCATGGGTACCAGCAGGAAGTATTTAAAAATCAAACCGACGAGAAAAGGCGCCACAACGGCGACAATTAAACCGGTTCGATATTTCTTGCGCAGTTGCGGGCTGCTGCGAATCAGCCGCCAGGCATAAAGACAGTACCCGAGGATAAAACCCAGGGCTAAAATGTCTTTTGCAAAAGGCAAAACCTGACTGAGCAACCCGTCTAAACCCGCTGCAAAGTAAAAAATAAAAAAGATCGTGCCCGTCAGATAGAAAAAAAAGAGCTTTTTTAAAAGCAGCGCTTCATCGAAGTAGAATATCGTAATAAATACGCTTAAAAACAGAACGGCGCTCAGGAAAAAATCGATTCGTGGGATGTTCAGATAAACAAATGCCAAAAAAAGGACGGCAATCGCATAGAACCGTAAAATGGACACCGTATTTAAAAACTGAAACAGTTCTCTGCTCAACAACCATTGCAGGGTGTTGCCGAATGCTTTCATGCCGATGGTTTTCAGTGCGGTTCTAAATAGTAATAGACCCAGCAGCATGATCATGGCGCCAACAAACAGCGGGAAAAGGGCCGGGGAAACGAACCAGACATTTTGTACCCCGCCCCAGCTGTCTTTCATGGGCATTTTAGACGCCTGCCAGACAATCCAGGCGCCGAATAGAAAAATGACGATGCCGGAATATACATCGGCTTTGCGGAGTTTTTCTTTTTCCAGCATAATGGAAGGTCCTCTTGGGTTAGTCTCGTCAAGGGCGGGATTGCGCCCGTTTGTTCGTAATGCAAATCTATGCGAGACAGGCATCTTGTGATACCTGTCTCCCACATCCTGAAGGTTACGGTTTGGGGATACCCAGTTTGTCCGGACTTACTTTAGCAGCCTTGAGTTCCCACAGCGTCCAGGCAAAATTGGATTGCAGCGCGTCAAAAACCTTTCTTGACTCCGCCCCGGTTTTGCCCGACAGCAAGTAGTAATTATCTTTGGCCCAGCTTTTTACTTTATCGGTGGCCATTGCTTTTTTAAACGCATCCACCAGCACTTCTTTACGATCCGCCGGTACGTCAGCCGGAACCGCAAACCCGATGGCCTGAGAAATCGGCAGGTATTTGGACAGTCCGGGATATGAATCGAAAGATGACGGGATCTTTCCCAATCCTTCGACTTCGAATGGCTGCGGAATCAACATGGCCAGGGCTCTTAATTTGCCGCCGCGCAGCAGTTGCTGTTGCTCGGCCAAAGAGGTGACCACCACCGACACTTCACCGGCCATGGCCGCGTTCTGGCTGGGAGCAGAACCTTTGTAAGGGATGAAGTTAAAATCGGCGCCGGAGCCGTTTTCCACTGCCAGCAGATTCAGATGATGGATGGAGCCGGCACCACTGGCCGCTGCTTTAATGCCGCCGGGATTTTTTTTGGCGGCTTCGATCAAGTCTTTAAGGGTTTTGTAAGGCGTGTCCGGGGTGACCGAAATTATATCCGGTGAACCGCCGACGATGAAGACATCCCAGACATTAAAATTTTTGTCCCAGCCGCCCTGGACACCGGCGGTGACATTGGATTCGGACAGGCCGGTTAAGGTGTATCCATCATGGGGCCTTGAAAACCCGTACATCATGCCGACCGACCCGGCAACCCCGCCGGTTTTGTTGATCACATTGATATTGACCCCTAAAAATTTTTGCATTTCAGCGGCGATAATCCGGTTGCAGGTATCAGTTCCGCCGCCCGCCCCCCAGACAACCACCGAGGTGATCGGTCGCTTGGGAAAATCGGCGGCATAAACGCCGGTTACCATGGCCAGGAGCAAAACCAGACCAATGAGCAATACCTTTTTCATTGCTTTAATCCTCCTTTTTTCGATGTTTGGTGTTCATTTTTTATGGACGTTGAGAATCCATCCGTTGTTTGGCAGCCCGCTGCCCGATAGCGTTGCGCTGATACCTGGAATTAAAATACGCCACTGTCAGTTTCTGTAGAAGTAGAGTTTCAGGCTAAACCAAACGCCCTTGAGACAAACTTTTTAATCTCCCTCCTTTCTCCGTGTTGCCGGTGGTCTCCTTACCGATTCCGGCGTTTGCTGGTTTTCTGTGTTGGTCGATTTCCCTCTCAATATCTTGTTTGAGAGACGCAATGCTTCTTTTTAAATGCATACGCATGAGTTTTTCAGCTCTTTCAGCGTCTCTTTGACTGATCGAATTTATTACCTCTATATGTTCATTGATGGTATTATCAGGAGGTCTTACCAATCCTTCGGAGGACAAAAACATATAGCTGGCGCTGATAATATTGTAGGTTTGCAAAATGCTCTTTAAGAATTCTTTGGCGCCGACTTCAGTTATAAAATTGTGAAACCGGCGGTCTTCTATAGCATAGGCTTTGATATCCGTTATCTCCTTGGCCTCTGCAAATTGCTTGAAAAAGGTATTTAGCTTTTCTATCTGAGCTTCAGTGATGGTGTTGGCGGCCCGTCTTGCAGCAAGTCCTTCCAAGACTTCGCGGAGCTCTAATATGGAGATCATTTCCTGCTTTGTGAATAGACGAACAAAGAACCCTCTGCGGGGTTTGGACTCAACCAATTTTTCATGCTCTAAAAATTTAAGGGCACTGACAAGGGGCGTGCGGCTGATGCCGAGTTCCTGGGCAAGTTTTTCCTGGGGTATTTTTTCTCCGGGTAGAAGCTTGCGATCGATGATCAGCTTTTTGATAATTTCATAGGCTTTTTGATCTAAATTTTCGTGCTCTGCTCCCAGATTTCTCATGGCTTGATCCTTTCAAAGGCATCGGTGAAAACCGTTTTCAGAGAGTGAGAGGGTTGATATGGAAAATGCAAGCCTAAAATCGTATTTTGTATTTTGTATACAAAATCCATTACAGATTTTACAGCCTGCTGTCAAGAAAAATGTTATTTTATTATATTCTATAATTTAAATGGGTTAGAATAAAGACTCATGTATTTCCAATAAATCCAAAAAGCTTTGAACAATAGAATAAATTTTTTAGTTGATAAAAAAAAATTCGATGCTATCAAGTAAGGGGGCATTCATTTCTTACAAAAGGGGCGATAATGGAATACAGCCGACTCGGCAGATCAGGGTTACAAATATCACAGGTCGTATTGGGCACCATGAACTTCGGTCGGCCCACGCAAAAGGATGAAGCTTTTCAAATGATTGATGTGTCCATTGATGCCGGAATTAATTTGTTTGACTGTGCCGATATTTATGCCCGAGGCGAAAGCGAGCGCATCCTGGGCGAGGCCTTTAAACGCAACGGTAAACGCCAGGATGTATTGATTACATCCAAAGTTTTTAACAAAACGGGACCGGGACCCAATGATCTTGGTAATTCCAAACATCATATCCTGAATGCATGCGAAGATAGCTTAAAGCGTTTGCAAACCGACTATATTGACATCTACTTTCTGCATCGTAGCGATTTCAATGTTCCCCAGGAGGAATCCCTGGAAGCACTGGATCTTCTGGTGAAGCAGGGTAAGATCAGATATGTTGGTTGCTCTACCCATCCGCCCTGGCGGGCGGTCGAAGCGTGGTGGATCGCCGATAAACACCATTACCCCAAATTTATTTGCGAACAACCGCCCTATAATTTGCTCGATCGCCGGGCTGAAAATGAAATCGTTCCCATGTGCCGGGCCTATGATTTAGGGATTCTCGCCTGGGCGCCTCTGGCCCATGGGGTTTTGGCGGGCAGATACACGGATGCCGCCAAACTCCCGGAGGGCAGTCGCGGAACATTAAAAATGATCTATCGTGACCGAATTGCCCGAGAGGGAATTGAAGTTGGGATGAAAATTGTCAAGCGTTCTGAGGAAAAAGGTTGCACCGCAGCTCAGTTCGCCGTTGCCTGGGTGCTTTACCAGCCCGGTGTTACTGCGCCGATTCTGGGACCCAGAAATATGGAGCAATTGGAAAGCCTGCTGCCAGCGGTTGATATCAAGCTCGACGATGATGACCTGAAATTCTGTGACACCCTGGTTCCTCCCGGAACCCATATTACCAGTTTTTTTAATACCTCTATGTGGATGAAATAGGGTATGTTTTTAAACCTTTTTAAGGAGAAGTATGAAATTGAATAAAAAACGGAAAATCATTGTCGCGGTTGCTCCGGTGGGCAAAGAGATCGAGGCACCATCTGTAAATCCGCTGCTCCCGGAAGATGTTGCCGGGGAAGTCGTCGCCTGCGCCAAGGCCGGTGCAAGTATGGTTCATATGCACGTACGTGACGAGAGAGGAGAACAAACTGAAGATCTAACTGCTTTCTCTGCAACGCTTGATCTCATCAGGGCATCTTCGGACATTATCCTTCAGGGTTCTACCGGTGGGCTGTCAGATTTGACCCTGGAACAGCGATGTGTAGCTTTAAATGATCCCCGGGTCGAAGTGGCATCGCTGAACATGGGCTCGATTAATTTTGGCGAAGATGTCTATGTTAACAAGATGTCGGATATTCGCTACTGGGCGCGACGCATGGAGCAAACCCGAGCGCTACCGGAACTGGAGATATTTGCCGCCGGAATGCTTCCCGCCTATGTGAAGCTGGTCGAAGAACAGGTTTTAAAAGCGCCGTATTCGATTGGTTTTTGCATGGGTGTTGATTGGGCTTTGCCGGCGGATGCTGAAACTCTGTTTTTTATGAAAACCATGCTGCCCGAAAAGGATGTTCCCTGGGGGGTAATCCATGCCGGGATGAATGATTTTGCCCTGCTGGCTGCGGCGATCGCCATGGGGGCATCATTTGTGCGCGTGGGCTTTGAAGACAGCACCCTTTTTGCGCCCGGCAAAGCTGCCAAGTCAAACGCCGAACTGGTTGAAAGAATCGTTTCTCTGGTTCACTCAATTGGATATGAAGTTGCCACGACAGATGAGGCGCGGAAAATACTAAAACTTAGATGAAATTTTTTAGATTGCTTTTAGATCTGACTTACTGTTCTTTTATATCGTTTAGCCGCTTCACAAGCTCTTGATATATGGGTTCATCAAATATGCCGATTTCCTGGGCGTGCATCTTCCAGGTCTGCAGGCACATATTGGCATCGTGATGGCTGTTTTGTTCGATGAAATATTCGAAACATTTGAGCGACGCATTAACGGATTTTTCATAGAGCTGTTTCTTGAATTCCTCATATTTGTCCGGGTCGAATTTACCGGCCTCGATGGCGGCAACCCGCCAGACATTGAGCCTGACGCGACCACTGTAAAACCCGTCTTCCTTCAAGGCCTTTTTTAATCGCCAGAGGGCATTGGCCGCCTCCCGATTCAGCATTCGCTGCCGGGCTTTTTCTTCTTTGGTCTGTTCGGCAGTGGCTGCGGGTATATCCATATGAATAAACAGCGCACAAAGCAGCACACAAACCGCGATTTTCCACCCTGTATTTTGCCGATTTAAATAAGGCATTTCACAATATATTTATTTTTTTATCTGCAGTCGACATGTCATGGGTTCATAAACTCACAATACCTAAGTTTAACCTAAAAACCACGATTGGTCAAAAATCATCATATGAATATTTTGCCTATTTGTCATTATGAAAATATTTATGATTGACAATGGTTATTATATTGATATATTATAGCTATAACTATCCATCTTTGTAAGGAAATTTGCAATGAGAACAATACAGATGACATTAGATGATGAACTTGTTGAGTCTGTTGATAAGCTGGTTAAAGAGTTGAAGACCTCTCGATCTGCCTTTACCCGTGATGCGCTGCGCGAAGCGATTAATCGATTTTACAAAGACTTACAAGAAAAA
>JASFGZ010000207.1:0-7798 GCA_050123495.1 Desulfobacterales bacterium | reverse complement strand
AGGCCACCACTTTTATCACATGGGTGAAATGATCGAAGATAATCAAAAGACGGCAAGCGATGAAAACGGCTTCCGGATGCATTCGGTTCGCGGGTAAAATATTGGGAAGCGGTTCCCACTTTCTGACAAGATCATAATTAAAAAATCCCACAAGCCCCCCCTGAAAAGGTGGCAGATCCCTGACCGTCACCGGTTTGAATTTGGCGCTCAAGTTCCTCAACACCTCTAAAGGATTTCCGTCTTCGCTTAATACTTTCTTTTCGTGGCCCTCGTAGATCTCCATATAGCTGTCGCGTGATATTGCGCGTAAATAAGGCATACAACCGATAAAACTGTAGCGTCCCCACCGCATTCCGCCGTCAGCGCTTTCAAGAAGGTAGCTGTATGAATCGTCTTTCAACTTTAGATAGGCCGAGACCGGTGTCTCTGTGTCAGCCAGGAATTCCTGATAAACGGGTATCAGATTTCCCTCTTGCGCCATCTGTTTAAATTCTGAAAATGGTGGTGTTATTTTCAATCTGGGTCTCCAAACAAAAAAAGCCGGGGGACTAGCGGCCCCCCGGCCATAAAAATATTCAAATAAAAACCGTGGGACCTTCTGGAGGTGCCCACGGTTTATTGGTTAATTATGCTATCATTCTATCATGGCAGGCTCGCCCCCAGTTTAGAGCTGAGCCACCACCAATTTCTCAGTGCATTTAAAAAAGTATTTTTTCGTTCGCTCATCATAGGCACGTACTTTAGAGAGTCGGAAAACATTTGTCAAGCAAAAAAGCTCAGCTGACGAATCCAGAGAAAGCGCCGAGCCGGAAAGATCCAAGCCACCTGCTGTACGGGCGGTCGTTGACTCCGGCCGCGTAAACAGCTAATATTCAAAGTTTAAAATACCAAAAAGTTACTGTTGACGTCCGGAGCACAACCTTGTAGTAGCTTTTAGGAATTCAAAATATACAGGAGATATCCAAAATGGGAGTGAAAACCAAAGAAGAATACATTGAATCTATAAAGCAATTGAAACCAACCGCTTATATGGCCGGTGAGAAGATAACCGATATCGTCGATAATCCCAGACTGCGACCCGGCATCGAAGCGACAGGTGCCACCTATGAACTGGCTCAGATGGATCAATATCGAGACCTGATGGTGACCCACAGCCCGCTGATCGATGAGCCGGTCAGCCGCTTCACCCTGCCGCCGGGTTCCATCGAAGATCTGGTAGCGCGGGTCAAAATCAATCGCGCACTCGGCAACTGGGTGGGCACCTGTCATCAGCGATGCACCGGCCTGGACTGTCTGTCTGCGCTTTCCATCGTCACCTATGACATCGATCAGAAACACCATACAAATTATTTTGAACGCTTTACCGGATTTTTGAAACATGTTCAGAAAAATGATTTGACCTGTAACGCCGGTGTTACCGACGTCAAAGGCGACCGATCCCTGGCTCCCCACGAGCAGGCAGATAAGGACATGTACCTGCACGTTGTCGAGCGCCGGGATGACGGCATTGTGGTGCGGGGCGCCAAAGCGCATCAAACCGGATCGCTTTCGTCGCATGAAATCATCGTGTTGCCGACCCGCGCCATGGGGAAAGAAGATGAAGATTATGCGGTGGCCTTTGCCACACCCAACGACACCCCGGGCCTGATCCATGTGGTCGGCCGCTCCAGTCTGGACAACCGGGAGCTCGATGGCTGTGACATCGGTAACATCCGTTACTCGAAATACTGCCCCACGGTTATATTCGATAACGTATTTGTCCCCTGGGAAAGGGTCTTTTTGTGCGGCGAGACGGAATTTGCGGTGGACATGGTCGTCAAATTCTCCTCCTATCACCGCCAGAGCCACGGCGGGTGCAAATCCGGTAAGATCGACTGTATGACCGGCGCGGCGTTGACCATGATGGATTACAGCGGAACCAGCAAGGCGGGTCATCTCAAGCAAAAGGTCATTGATATGATTCACCGTGCGGAAACCCTGTATGGATGCAGTCTGGCCGCATCTTATGAAGGCAAAAAACAGCCTTCCGGAACGTATTTCATTGACACCGTGCTGGCCAATGCCTCCAAGATCCACGAAGGCAAAGAGATGGCCGAGGCGATCCGATTGATGGTGGATATTTGCGGGGGGTATGTTGCCGATCTGCCCTCGGACAAAGACCTCGATAATCCCGAGGTCGGCCACCTTCTCAAAAAATATTTAAAGGCCAAAAAAGAAGTACCGGTGGAAAACCGGATCAAGATGTACCGCCTGGTTGAAAAAATGGCCATGGAAAGTGCCGATACCATTTCCGACATCCACGGCGGCGGTTCACCCGAGGCCCATCGGGTCACCATTCTGCGGGAAACGGATGTGGAGGCCAAAAAGAAGGCGGCCAAACGGCTGGCCGGGATTGATGAAGATTAAGCCTTGAGCGTTTCAAATTTTAAAAAGGAACAATTTTGTCTTATTTTCAATGAATTCTATCGATTTATTTTTTAAAGTTTGAAACCCCACGGGGGATTGCCGATCTTACCGCATCTACTGCGTCAGATGTCGTCCCGCATAGGCGACTATAGCGGAACAATATCTTCCTTGTAGCTGCGGCAACCTCGACAATCGCTCAACTAGGCCTTTGATATTAGATCGGTTCAGTTACGCTAAAGGACCTGCCTGTTACACCTCAAAGCCAAAAAAGCAAATTCTCCAAAAAACAGCAATTGATGGGCAGAGAAGATGCTAGTGCATTTATGATTTCAACAATTCATATGAGTTCATTTAATCAAAGGAGGATAGAATGAAATACCGTTATCTTGGGAACTCCGGTCTTTTGATGTCGCGCCTGTCCCTGGGAACCATGACATTCGGGGCTCCGGATTGGGGATGCCATGAAAAAGAATCCCATGCCATCATCAGGAATTACATCGAAGCAGGGGGGAATTCTCTCGACATCGCCGATATTTACGCCGGAGGACGATCCGAGGAGATCGTTGGAACCCTCATGCCCGAACTGAACCGCGACGGGCTCATTATCGCAAGCAAGTTTTCGCTGCCTTCGGGTCCGGCAATTACACAGTTCGGTGCCAATCGCAAACAAATCATTTCCTCATGTGAAAAGAGCCTCAAACGCCTCAAAACCGATTATATAGACCTTTACCACGTCCACGTTCCTGACCCGATAACTCCCTATGAGGAAACCCTGCGGGCCCTGGACGATCTTGTGCGCCAGGGTAAGGTTCGTTATACGGGTTCCAGCATGTTTTTTGGGTGGCAGCTGGCCAAGGCGCAGGGCATATCCGAAAAGCATAACCTGGAAAAAATGGTGGCCGGCCAATACATCTACAGCCTGATTCACAGGGAGCTGGAAAGGGAAGCTATGCCGGCGGCTGTAGATGCAGGGATCGGAATCACCTGTTTCAGCCCGCTGGGCGGCGGGCTGTTGACGGGAAAATACAAGGGCCAAACGGAACCGGAAAAGGGGAGCCGGGCTTCATTTCGGACCGAAGTGGACGGCCCGCGATTTTGGCATCCCACCGGGTATAAAACTGCCGAAATAGTGGAGGATGTCTCCAAGAAATCCGGCATACCTATGGTCAAACTCGCCATTGCATGGCCTCTGGGGCGGAATTTCGTTACATCCGTGATCATCGGTGCCAAAAACCTCGACCAGCTCAAAGAAAACATGGAGCCTGCCGACTGGGATATGCCGCAAGACGTGTGGAATGAATTAGAAGAAAGAACCCGCCCCCAGGAGGAATACATGACCTGGTACAATAAATTCAATTACGACCGCTTTTTCGCTGCAAGTGAGTTTCATAATCCGGATGTGGAACTGATTTAAGTCAGTTTAACGTTTCTTTTTTCAATCCGCTTTCAGTTGCCGAACCACATCGACCAGAGCATGGGCGTCACCGACATTACCCGGGAAAACGATATAAGCCAGATTCGGAAAACGACTCTCCTGGCCCAGCTTCCAGACCGGGACACCCGGCAGGATCTGACCGCTGACCATCGCCTTTTTGACGTTTAGTGATTGCGTGGCAATATCACTGGAGGTAATGCCGCCTTTTGCCAGGATGTAACGCGGGGCTGTTTTAAGGCGCTTAACGATTGAGACCAGCCCCTGCGAAACTTTTTGTCCGATCTCCAGGCTCGTCTTGGCATCTCTGCCGGTCAACAGTTGGCGGCTGGTGAAAATGATGATGTCATTACCTTTGTGCAGCGCCTGATCGACCGCTTTAACCACCCGATTGATCTCATCTTCGCAAAACTGATCGTTAAGCAGCCCTGCGGCATTTATCTCCGTGTGCAAAATATCCGTATGGGTTAAAAGTGAATTGACCTGAACGGTGCTGCGCGGGACATAAGAACCGACCACAATCAACCCAGCGCCGGCATGCGTCAATTTCAGATCTGATTGCGTAAGGAGCGGACGAGGGGAGAGTCCGGACCGCACCTGCACAAACGAGGCCGCCGTTCGAAACAAAAATTTTTTTCCGCGGGCTTCAGCAGCGAGTAATCCCAAGACAAACACTTCAAGATCACGATAGCCGGCGGCATTTACCACACAAGCCTGGCCACCGGATAATGTCATCAGAAAGGAGGCAACTGATTCCGGACCTTCCCTGCGAAGGTTCTCGATTGAGACCGAGGCCACATCCTTGGCGGCAATTTGCCCGGCGGTCTTTTCTTCCACCCAGTGACGCAAATTCGAGGCCGAATAGCCAAAGGCACGATCACGGGCAAATTCCGTCTGGCCAGCGGGAACCAGCACACCCTCCTCGTCCACATAGTGCACATCATTGATGGTATAGCGGCCGCCTTCCAGGAAAAAAGGATTGATAATCCACCCATCATAACTTTGGGCCAAGGCATCTGCCAGGGCCTCGATCTCGCCTGGAAAGTGCCCCCGCAGGGTTGAATCACTGCGACTGACGACCACAAATTCACGACCGGCTTCCTGCGCTGCTGTAAACAGATTGTGACCGATCTCCGCGTTGATATTTTGGGCGATCGATAGGGTGAAGCTCCTGGAATTGGTCAGGATATAAAAAGCCGGCAGGTCATTTTCAAGCTCCGCCTTGAGCGTTGGCACCGACCATTCCGTAAGCACCGGCAGGCTATGAATGGTCTGGGTGCCGGTGGGGTCGTCATCTAAAACAATCACTTTGCGGCGACTTGCGTTGACCCGCTTTTTTATAGCCGGCCTCAAATCCTGCGGCCACTCGTCCGGCAGGCGATCGAGCAATTCGTTTTTTTGAATTTTTTGATTTTCCAAAACCTACTGTCGGGAAATAACTTCTTTTACTGCCGCGGCAATGTGTTTGGCGGAAAGCCCATATTTGTCCAGCAGATCTAGATAAGGCCCTGATTCGGCAAAGGTATCGCGCACCCCGATACGTTTCATCGGAATGGGATTATTTTCCACCAGCACCTCGGCAACCGCACTACCCAGACCACCGTAGAACATATTGTTTTCGGCCGTAACGATGGCACCGGTCTCCGTTGCCGCCGCCAATACGGTCTCCACATCCAGCGGCTTAAGCGTATGGCAATCAATCACGCGAACATTGAGCCCCTGAGCGGCTAAATGCTCGGCTGCCACCAGCGATTGTACCACCAGATCCCGCAGGGCAATGATGGTGGCATCGGTGCCATCCCGGACCGTGACGGCTTTGCCGATTTCAAATGGATAATTCAAATCAAAGATCGCCGGCACCGGATCCCGGGTAAAGCTCAGGTAAACCGGTCCCTCATACTCGGCCGCAGCCTTTACGGCCAGTTTGGTGGTCGGCGGGTCGGCCGGTGCGATGATGGTGGAATTGGCAATGGCGCGAATGATCGATAAATCTTCCTGCCCCTGGTGGGTGACGCCATCCGGACCCGGGGTGATGCCGCCGTGGCTGGCCGCGATCTTAACATTCAATTGCGGGTAGTGGATGCTGTTACGCACCATGTCCAGGGCGCGCATGCTGGCAAAAACCGCATAGGTGGTGGCAAAGGGTATCAGACCCGTCGTTGCCATTCCGGCTGCAGCCGCCATCATGTTCTGCTCGGCCACACCAAAATTAAAAGAGCGATCCGGGAATTTATCGGCGAATTCGTTGGTCTTTATCGATTTGGAAACATCCGCATCGAGCACCACGACTTTGGGGTTTTTCTCCCCCAGCTCCAGCATGGCTTCGGCATAAGAATAGCGCGTGGGCTGCTGCTCGGCTTTGGCAAACAGATCATCCGATGCCAGCAGCGGTATGATTTCGGGACGAAGATAATGATAATGATTAATGGTCACGTTATTTACCTCCTGAGCTCTTCTAGAGCTTGATCGGCCTCTTCCTGGCAGGGCGCCTTGCCGTGCCATTCACACACATTTTCCATATAGGAGACCCCTTTGCCTTTAACCGTGTTGGCAACAATCATGGTCGGTTTTCCCTGGTGTGATTTTGCTTCCTCCAGGGCCGCCACCACCTGCGCCATATCGTGACCATCGATGTCGATAACGTGCCAGCCAAAGGCCTGCCACTTATCAACCGGCGGATGAATGGGCATTATATCATCCACGCTGTCGTCATTCTGCAGGTGATTGTAATCCAGAATAGCGGTCAAATTATCCAGCTTGAAGTGGGGCGCTGCCATTGAGGCCTCCCAGATGGATCCTTCCTGGGACTCGCCATCTCCGATGACCACAAAGACGTGATAATCTTTTTGCTGTAGCTTACCGCTCAACGCCATACCCAGGCCTGCCGGCAGTCCATGCCCGAGCGAGCCGGCGGTCATATCGATACCAGGGGTTTTACGCATGTCCGGATGACCTTGAAGGATGCTGCCCATCTGGCGCAGGGTTTTAAGATGGGATTTATCAAAATAACCGCGCTCTGCCAGGGCGGCATACCAGACCGGACAGGCATGGCCTTTGGATAGGATAAAGCGGTCGCGGTCCGGCCAGTCCGGATTTTTAGGATCGATGCGCATCACTCTAAAGTAAAGTGCGGTAACCACATCTGCTGCCGAAAGCGATCCGCCCGGATGGCCGGCAGCCGCCGTGCAGATCATATCGATGATGTCACAGCGGATGGTGATTGCCATTTGTTCAAGTTCTTTTACGCTCATGGGTTTTAGTAACATTTGAATCGAAACTCCTTTGTTTCTCTTTTTTGTGAGGCTATTTTAACGCAAAGATGTTGGTCTCGATAAATTTCCAAGTTTGCAGATAATCGCCTGCAGTAATCAATGCTTCAAATTCGTCCAGGTCGATCTGTCCCAGCATATTCCATATTTTATTGGACATGCGGCTGTTGGCTTCAAAGGTGCCTTTGATGTCCCAGCGGGTTGGCGATGTATCCGAGGTCAGGTAATCGCTGTAACCATATTTTTTCAGGTAATAGAGAAACTCAACATATTCTAGAAAATGCTTGGTCCCGCAAAAATAGTCCCAATCCCAGCGACCGTCATTGTCATTGATATGAATGTAGTAGAGGTAAGGGCTTTCGGCCAGAAGAGTTACGACCTCGGCCGGATTTTCGTTGCCATACATGGAATGCCCGAAATCCAGCGTGACCCCCATGTCGTTGCACTGAATATCGTTGAGCAGACACAGCGCTTTGGCGGCCGTGTCAACAAAACAGCGACCGCGGGTTTCACTGGGCTTGTATTCGATGAAAAGCGGGATGTCCGTCTTGTAATTGCCGGCCTCGCCAAAGGTTTCGATTAAATATTTCCACGTCGTGGCATAATCATACTGGAACGAAAATTCATAGCCGTCACCCAGGGGGCAGCAGGTCACCTTATCGGCTCCGACGGCGGCGGCAAAATCTTTGGC
>JASFGZ010000206.1:0-7818 GCA_050123495.1 Desulfobacterales bacterium | reverse complement strand
AAGAAGAAATCTTTATGAATTATGAAGTCTTAAAGGCAAAATACGGATCAGAGATAGACAACTTGCCTTTGGGCGCCATCGGGCTCTATAATGTCGCGGATAAAATCAAAGTGGGACTTCAACAACTGATGGCAGGATCTCGCAACTGGGAAGTGGGCTATATCAGCCGAGACGATATATTCTCCTTGACGGAAGAATGTGCCAAAATCACCGGCATCAAGTATGTTATGGATGCATATCGGCTGGAAGCTTTAGAGATCATCGATGCGTAATCTTCTAGAAATAATCGAATTTAGCTCAGTGTCCCAATCGAAGGAGGTAAAAGATGGCAGATACGACTTTGAAGCAGATCTTGGCAAGAGATCCGGGCGAGAAAGAATTTCACCAGGCTGTCCGGGAAGTGATTGACACCATAAAGCCGGTTTTAGACCGTCACCCTGAATATCGCCAGCTAGGTGTTGTCGAGCGAATCACCGAACCCGAGCGCGTGATCATGTTTCGGGTGCCCTGGATGGATGACGAAGGATATGTGCGGGTAAATCGCGGGTACCAGATAGAAATGAACAGCGCTTTAGGGCCTTTCAAAGGTGCGTTGCGATTTCACCCTTCGGTTAATCTTGGTATTCTCAAATTTTTAGCCTTCGAGCAAACGTTTAAAAACGCTCTGACAACGCTGCCTATCGGCGGTGCCCAGGGGGGATCGGATTTTGAACCTAAAGGAAAATCCGATGATGAGATCATGCGCTTCTGTCAGAGTTTTATGAGCGAGCTGTCCCATCACATCGGCCAGGATACGGATATTCCTGATGGGGGTCTGGGCGTGGGGGCCAGAGAAATCGGGTATCTCTTTGGTATGTATAAAAAACAACGCAATGAATTTAGCGCTGTATTGACCGGCAAAGGGTTGCAGTGGGGCGGAAGTTATATTCGTCCGGAAGCAACCGGTTACGGTGTTGTCTATTTTGCAGCAGAGATGCTCGCTACCCGGAATGAAACCTTTGAAGGTAAAACCTGTCTGGTGTCCGGGTCCGGGAATGTGGCGCAGCACACGGCTGAAAAAATTATCGAACTGGGAGGCAAAGTTCTGACCCTCTCGGATTCATCCGGCTATATCTATGATCCGGAAGGTATCGATAAACAAAAACTGGATTTTGTCAAACGCCTGAAAAATATCAAACGGGGCCGAATCAAAGAATATGTCGATAAATATTCCGAAACGGTTTACACGGAAGCCGACACTTCACTGGGATACAATGCCCTGTGGAATCAACGGGCCGATTGTGCATTTCCCTGTGCCATGGAAAATGAAATCTCGGAAAATGATGCTTACAACCTGCTCAACAATGGCATCAAATTAATCTGCGAAGGTGCCGACATGCCGTCATCGCCGGAGGCAGTTAAAATCTTTTTGGAAAAAAAGCTTCTGTATGCACCGGGCAAGGCCGCCAATGCAGGCGGGGTGGCTGTATCCGGATTAGAAATGGCCCAGAACAGAATGCTCCTGAACTGGTCTGCAGAGGAGGTCGATCGCCGCCTTAAAACCATAATGCAAAACATCCATCAAAACTGTCTGGATGTGGCGGCACGATACGACATGCCGGACAACTATCTGGCTGGCGCCAACATTGCCGGTTTTATGCGTGTTGTCAATGCCATGCTGGATCAAGGATTGGTATAATACCTGAATCTTGCATGAAAATAGAAGAGAATCTTATATTTAAAAATTATAACGGATGATGGTCATTTTTATTTCTCATCTATTTTCGCCTTTAAGACAACGCGGCGAGTCGGAGGCTTCCATCTGCTGCGTTATTAAGGCCGAGGCATAGTTCACTATAGCCTCAGCCTTAAGTGCCTTGCATATGAAAACCTCCGACTCGTGCAAGATTCAGGTAACGCAATAGAAGATCATCGGTGGCATTTTGGCAGTTTCAATGTATATTTTTGTCAGGTTAAGTGCTCAACCTTTGCCTGAGATACGTATAAAGATCAATCACCTTAAGATCTGAATCCGTGCCGCTCTGGGCACACGAAAAATGAATCTGGCATTTGGGACAGGCGGTGATAAGGGTTTGGGCTCCAGTTAGGACGGCTTCCTGCAGGCGTTCATCCTGAATGGCTTTCGAATAGCTTGAGCACGCCATCCAGGCGCTGGTCCCGCAGCAAAGCGCATTTTGGCGGTTACGCTCCATCTCCACCAGTTTAGTGTTGGGCAGTGATTCTAAAAGCTGACGGGGCGGCTCATATACCCCTGCTAAGCGACCCAAACGACACGGATCATGATAGGTGATTGTGCCGGTAGAGGATGGTTGGAAAGATAGGCCTGCATCCGGGAGCTCGCGCGCCAGAAACTCCGTCATGTGCAATACCTCAAAGGGAAGCTCGCCAAGATATTTTGGATAATATTTTTTAAAGGTGACATAACCCTCCGGACAACTGAAAAGAACAGTCTTGGCACCGGAGGACTTAATCGCTTCAAGATTCCAGCCGGCCAGCTTGCGGAAGGTCGCATGGTCTCCGCACCACAATGCATCGTGTCCGCAACAGCGTTCATGATTGCTGATGACGGGTTCGATTCCCATTTTATTTAGCAACATCAGCACACTTCGTCCGGTCTCAAGAGGAGACAGATTCAAATATCGGAACGTCACGTCAAAGAAAGGCAGACACCCCACAAAATAAAAATATTCCCCTGTGTCTCCAAAAGCCCCCGCTTCCTTAGCCCACTGTGTACGCTGCTGTTTCAAATCACAGGTTTGTAATCCGGCGACTGCCTGCAGAATACCGTGATGACTTTCTTGAGGAAAATTTCCAGCGCCACGGGCTTCCTGCCGGCGGGCACTGATGAATTCGGGAAAATCAATCTCTGCCGGGCAGCGTTCACTGCAACTCGCGCAGCTCAAGCAGGCCCAAATTTCGCGACTCTGAACGAGGCCTCCGTCCGGATTCAGCACGGCTTGTTTGATGATCTGCCGCGGCGAAAATTTAGACAGCTCACGGCTGATGGGGCAGCTCCCGGTACACAGGCCACATTCCATGCAGTAGTCGATTTGTTTTTTAGTCAGATCCATGTCTTTAAATGATTGAATATTTAAGGTCCGCCTGCGGCGGATCAATTATAACAAAATTATTATAATAATGACGAAACGAAGCGACATCCATAAATTCTCAGTATTCAGTATTCAATTTTCAATTACCGGCTTTTCCCCCAGTGATTTGATTAATTGAACGAAATTTTGAATTTCTTCTGCAAACGCAGCTCCCTCCGATGCTGAAATCCATTTCAACCGCAGGCGGCGCTCGTCAATCCCCAGTAGCCTGAGGATTTCCCGGGTTTCCTCAACGACCTTCTGGCATCTCACATTACCTTCCAGGTAATGACAGTCGCCGATATGTCAGCCGGATACGAGTAAACCGTCTGCCCCTCTAAGAAAAGCCTTCAGCAGGAAGCCGTGGTTGACTCTGCCGGTACACATCACCCGGATCAGGCGTACATGGGTCGGATACTGGATGCGGGACACACCTGCCAGATCGGCTCCGGCATAAGCGCACCAGTTGCAAACAAAGGCCAAAATTTGAGGTTGTTCATCAGAAGGCATGGGCATTTCCTAGTAAAAATTGAAAATTGAATATTTATGGAATTCTATCTATTTTATCTTTGGTCCTTCTTATCAATTCCTCACTTTTCATTTTCACAACGGTCAGAAATTAATTATTCAATATTCAATCTTCACTATTCAATTGAGAACGATCTTCAATCATCCCAATGATTTGATCATCTTTGAAATGAGATAAGGACGCCGCTCCGGTGGGGCAGGCCACATTGCAGACCCCACAACCGGTGCATAGTGCTTCTGTCACCATAGCCCGCTTTCGGCCTTCGGTGACTTCGGTCACATGGATGGCCTCAAAACCGCAGGCCTTTTCGCATTCACCACACGCTCGACAGAGCTCGGCATCCACATGATTGATCATGCCTTCAGCGACAATTTCCTTTTGGGAAAGCACGGTGACTGCCCGGGAGACCGCTCCACGGGCTTGAGCAATACTTTCATTGGCGAATTTAGGGCCTTGTGCCAGACCGCAGAGATAAAAGCCGGGTGTGGCTAAATCAAGAGGCCTGAGTTTTGGATGGGCTTCCATAAAGAATCCATCTTCATCCAAAGGCAGACGCACCGCATCGGCCAGCTGCCGGCTTTCTTCCCGGGGACGAATGGCGGCACTCAAAACCACCAGATCGGCTTGCAGCTCAACCGCTGCCTGTAACTGCGCATCAAAAACCGCAACGCTGAGGGTATCGCCCGGATTATTTACCCGGGGTTTGTGATCAAGCTCGAATCGATAAAAGCGAACACCTTGTCGACGCGCGTTTAAATAGGTGCTTTCTTTAAAGCCAAAGGTGCGGATATCCCGGTACAGGACCGATATCTGGGCATGGGGATTAATGGTTTTTAACTTCAAACTGTTCTTGATAGCAGCCGTACAGCATACCCGGCTGCAATAAGGATAATCGGGTTCACGCGAACCGACACACTGAATCATGGTGACCCGCTGCAGTTGCTTGGCTTTGTCTGGCTCTGATTTCAGCAAATCTTCAAATTCTTTTTGGGTAATCACCCGCGGATGCTGACCATAAAGGTATTCTGTGGGGGTGTACTCCTTTCCGCCCGTCGCGACAACCACGACACCATGCGAGATGGCTTGGGACTGACCTTTGATTGAAATATTAGAAGTGTAGTTGCCGCAACTTCCGGAAATCGATACCACCTGTGCGTCTTTGTAAACAGTGATTAGCGGTTGATTTTCAACTTTCTGAATTAGATCTTGAACATACAGCGCCGGATTGGCGCCGTCTTCGGTATAATAAAGCGTGCGGGCATTGCCGCCTAATTCAGCACTTCGTTCCACCAGGGTGGACTCGAATCCCTGTTCCGCAAAGCTGAGAGCGGCGCTAAGACCGGCGAGGCCGCCTCCGATCACCAAAGCTCTGGGAACCACCTCATAAGAAGTTTCGTAAAGCGGTTCCAAACGGCGGGCACGGGAAACAGACATTCGCACCAGTTCTTTAGCCTTCTGGGTTGCAGCTTCCGGCGCTGCCTGATGCACCCAGGCATCCTGCTCGCGAATATTGGCGAGTTCAAAGAGATAGGGATTGAGGCCGGCTTCACGCAGCGTGTTGCGAAAAAGCGGCTCATGGGTTCGCGGTGTGCAGGACGCCACCACCACCCGATTGATATTATGGTCTCTAATTGCCTGTTTGATTTCCTGGAGTTGATCGGTGGAACAGGCAAACATGCAGTGGGTTGCATATTTTACGTTCGGCAGGGTGCGGGCAAACTCGGTGACCGCCTCCACGTCAACCACACCGGCAATATTGATGCCGCAATGACAGACAAAAACACCCATGCAAGGTTCTTCTCCACTGACGTTGCGTTCCACAAAAGTGGCCGGGGCGGTCACCAGTGAACCTCTTGTTTCGGCCAACAGGGCTGTCGCCCGGGCGGCTGCGCTGCTGCCCTGTTGGACAGAATCCGGAATATCTTTGGGCCCCTGAGCGGCACCGCAGACATAGATTCCGGGTTTTGAGGTGGCAACCATATCCAAAGGTTCGGAGGCGCAGAAACCATGCTGATTTAATTTTAGGCCGAGGCGTTTTGCCAATTGCACGGTCGAAGCGTTCGGACAAAGACCGATGGAGAGAACGACCATATCATATGTTTCTTCCTGGAGGCGATGATCCGTCCCGGCGTAAGCAATGCTCAAGGTATCATCTTCGGGGTTTGGAATCACTCTGGAGATCAAGGACCGCACGTAGCCGACATCATTTTCTGATTTAGATCTCTCGTAAAACCGATCAAACCCTTTACCGTGGGCCCGAATATCAATAAAAAAAATGACGGTGTCGATATCCCGGGCATGTTCTTTGGTGATCATGGCCTGCTTGGTGGCGGACATGCAGCATACCGCCGAACAATATTCGTTTCCCATATGGCTGTCACGGGAGCCCACACACTGGATCCAGGCGATACGGCGTGGAATTTTGCCGTCAGAAAGGCGTTGGATGTGGCCCTGGAAAGGACCGGCTGCGGAAAGCATGCGTTCGTATTCCAGACTGGTGATGACATTGGGCCAGCGTCCGTAACCATATTCTGCTTTCAGGCGTGCATTAAAAGGTTCAAATCCACCGGCTAAAATCAGCGCCCCGGTGTCCAGGGTGATGATTTCATCTTGCTGGTCAAATATAACTGCCTTATTTTTACAAACTTTTTCGCAGATACGGCATTTTCCTTTTGTAAAATAGGTGCAGTGTTCTTTATCAATCGTGTAAACGAGGGGAACGGCCTGAGGATAGGGGATATAAATGGCTTTGCGCTGATTTAAATTTAAATTGAACGGGTCGGAAACTTTTTGAGGACACTTCTCAGCACAAATATTGCAGGCCACACACCTTTCCGGATCGACGGCGCGGGCTTTCTTTTTGAGGGTTAATTGAAATCGGCCCGGCTCACCAACTAAACTGAGAACATCGGTATACGTAAAAATATCAATATTGGGATGATTGGCCAATTCCGCCAGCTTGGGGCCCATCATGCAAGAAGAGCAATCATTGGTGGGAAAGGTCTTGTCTAACTGAGCCATGACACCCCCCACATTGGGCTTTTCTTCTACCAGATGCACTTTAAAGCCGGAATTGGCAATATCCAGTGCGGTCTGGATACCTGCTATACCGCCACCGACAATTGTGATGGATCCAATCTTTTCTGTATGTAATGTTAATTGGTTTGGGGTCATGAGCTATTCCACAGGTTCAGCCGCCTGAGAAGAGAAAAAGGATCTGTGATATGTCGTGAGAGCCAGCGTTCGATTCCGGCGACGTTATGCGCCAGTCCAATCAGCTCGGTAAAATAATAGATCGGGAAAGAAAACCGCTTGCCCCAATCCGCTCCGATCGTTTCCTGATGCATATCCAGATTGGCCTGACACATCTGGCAGGATACGACGATAGCCTGGGCACCGACCCGCTGCGCCATATCATACAGCTTTCCCACCAGTTGAGAAACAATGTCCGGGCGCGAAAGCACCTGACTAGCGCCGCAACAGTCGGTTTTGTAAGGCCAGGGGATCGCCGTGGCACCCAGATTCTGAATGATGCGGTCCAGGGCCTGGGGATTTTCAAAGTCGGTTGCTTCGGTGATCTCCGGCGGGCGGCTGGCCATACAGCCGTAGTAACTCACAACTTTTAATCCTTCCAGCGGTTTGCTTATTTTCTTGGCCATTGTTTTCAGCATGGGATCGGTAGCCAGAAAATTCGCCAGATCCCATATTTTGGGCAAGGAAGCTTCCAGGTGAATATCGTAGCGCTTTGCGGAAGTTTGATTTAGGATCCAAGCCGCCGTTTTGAGTCGATTGAAACACATGGGACAGGGAACCAGCATGTCCGGATGCGGAAGCCTGGCTGCCAAATTCAGCGTTCGACCGGCCAGTTCGATGCCTGCCAGATGATTGATGCTGTGGGCGGCGGTTGCGCCGCAACAATTCCAATCGGGAATCTCTTCTAATTGAATGTCCAAAGAAGCGCAAATTCCTAAAATAGATTCAGCGTAATCTCTTGCGGTTCCTTCCAGTGAGCAACCGGGATAATAGGTGATCTTCATGATAGATGTTATCTTTTTTTATGAAGTTTTAGTATTTTGCGGACTTCTTTTTTTCCTTTGATTGTTTTGGGAAGCAGCGGAAATCGTCTTTTGCGAGTCATCTGCCAGCCCAGCTTGATTTCATCCCGCCAGGTTCCTGCTTGCCATAACCGCAAGAACGCAC
>JASFGZ010000205.1:0-7833 GCA_050123495.1 Desulfobacterales bacterium | reverse complement strand
TTCTCATATTGCCCTCCTTTCGATTGAAATGAATTTCCCTATCCTTTTAACATCTATCATTAGAGCCAATCTGCCTCCTCGGCCTCAAAAAAGCAATCCCTTGGGTGTCTGCACCACCAGCAGCTTGTTAAACAAAACGAACAAGACTGCCGTAAAGATGAACGCAATACCAATTCGCACAACGCTTTTCTGAAGATTTAAATCTTTTCTACCTAAAATGAAAGTGGCTGCAACAAAAAAGAAAAAGGCCGACATGTAAAATCCGAGTTTTTCCATCACCACAAGATAGACCAAAATCAAAAGGAAGCAGCCGACAACGGTTCCAAAGGGAAAATTTTTGACGACGCCCGAATCCTTTGGCACTTTTTCTTGATTCGCAACGCGGTCACTCTGGAGCACCGGTCTTTCGCTTCTTTGTCTGATGATCACCGCTTGAATCAATAGCATCAAGCCCAGAAAACCCATGATGATTATCACCACTCGCGGAAATGAAGCCGCGGCAGGTTCTTCCATCAATGACAGAGATGCATACAAGGCAAATGACCCGACCAAAAGGATTAATGAAATGATAAAATCTTTTTTCACCTTAAAATCTCCTTTGCCTTTTTCATCGCCTTTATCTCGCCGTAAATACTGTAACCGATAGAAGCGGCACACAGCAAAATAATGATAATATTCATTGACCCGCTAAAAAAGTAGGCCAACACCCCCATATCGGTTTCGGCGATGAGTTTGCCTTTCAGGAAATTATCCTCGGCAATCGGACCCAGGATGATGCCCAGCACCACCGGTGCTGCTGAGAAGCCGAATTTATTGCCAATGTACATCAGTGTTCCCAGGCTGAACATGACGATAACATCGGCAAAACTGTTCTGAACACTGTAAGTCCCAAAAACCGCCAAAACAGTGACAGCCGCTATCATGTAGAGATTGGGGACACTCATGACCATATATGAGTAGCGTGACATGGTTAGGCCGAAAATACACATCGCCAATTGTGCCAGGACCAGACTGGCAATAAATGCATACGTAATTGAAACATTGTTTAAAAAGAGATCCGGACCGGGAAAGAGTCCGTGAATCAGGAGTCCTCCCAGCAAGACTGCTGCCGTCGGACTGCCCGGTATGCTCAAGGTCAGCAAGGGAATCAGCGATGGTCCGACCATGGCATTGTTGGCCGATTCGGCGGCCACCACACCTTCCGGGTTACCTTTGCCAAAGCTTTCCGTATTTTTGGAAAATTTGCGAATTTGATCGTAGGCAATCAACCCCGAGACCTGACCGCCTGCCCCGGGAATTACACCGATGATCGTCCCGACCACCGATCCGATGCCCAGGGCTTTGCCCATTTTCAAATTGTTGATAAAGGTCTTGAGTAAAATCCCCTTTTGGGGTTTGTAGTCCGGTCTCTCAATCTGAAAATTCAGCTTCTCGGCCAAAGAAAACACCTGGGGAATCGCAAAAAGACCGATAAGCGCCGGAACGATGGCCACCCCGCCGATGAGCACATCGTGAAAAACAAAACGGGGAACGCCCAGTATGGGACTATAGCCAATCGTGCTGATCAGAAGTCCAAACATACCCCCAAACAGTCCCTTGGCGATCGAACCGGAGGCCAGCCCCGCCATTACCGTGATACCGAAGATGGCCACCCAAAACATTTCGGATGGTCCAAATTTAAGGGCGATTTTGGCCATCGGTGGCGTAAAGAGTACCATAATCAGCATACCAAAGAGTCCGCCGATCAAGGAGCTGATAAAGCACATATAAAGGGCTTTCTGGGATTTTCCCTGTTTGGCCATGGGATGACCGTCCAGTAAGGTGGCAATATTGGCCGGCGCGCCGGGGATATTGATTAAAATGGCGGAGATGGCACCACCGGCCACGGTCGACGTATAGACCGCACCGAGGAGAACTAAGCCGGTGGTGGGATTCATGTGGAATGTGAAAGGGACTAAAAGAGCGACGGCCATCGTAGGGCTCAAACCGGGGGTCGCGCCTAGAATCAACCCACCGATGACGCCGAGAATTAAGGTTAGAATATTCGCAGAGGTAAGCGCCAGAGGAAAATACTGTATGAATTCGGCCATACGGATCCTCACTTTCCGATCAGAAGCGGTTTCAAAATCTCAGATCAGGTTCAAGGGCAAGGCGCAGGCCGATCGAGAAAGCGCAGCATACATAAGTATGTGAGCATCTATCGGAGGTCTGCAACGCAGCCATTGGGCCTTAGATGGGGTTTTGAAACCACTTCTGGAATATCCTGGGGGTTAGATCATGCGTTAACCTCGTCACTTCTTTATTCAGAATCCTGTAACAAATCGGGTAGCTTCAGACGCTGAATTTTGCCCGATGGGCCTTTGGGCAGTTCTTCCACCACCTTGATCACTTTGGGCGTTTTAAATTCGCCCAGCTCACCGCGGCAAAACTCGCGGAGTTCTTCTTCCGTACAATCACAATCCGGTTTTAGAACGCAGCAGCACATGATCTCCTCGCCATATTCATCATCGGGGATTCCTACGGCGGCAGCATCCTGTATTGCTGGATGTTTGTAAAATGCTTCATCAATTTCGCGTGGGGCGACATTCTCCCCGCCTTTGATGATCAATTCCTTAATGCGGCCGGTGACAAAGACAAATCCGTCTTCATCCATATAACCCAAATCACCGGTATGGAGCCATCCATCGCTTTCGAGGGTTTCAGCGGTTTTATCGGGTGCCTTGTAATAACATTTCATCACATTATCACCTTTGATCATGATTTCCCCCTGGGTGCCCGGGGGGACTTCGTTGCCCTCTTCGTTGATTATCTTAGCGATATTTCCAACCGCCTGCCCGGGAGAGCCGTATTTGCGTCTTGAAGGTTCGATCGGGTTTGAAAAAACCGGTGCTGCGGTCTCCGTTAGCCCCATCGTTTCAACAATAGAGATTTTGAATTTTTTCTCGAAGGTTTTGTGCAGGGACGGGGGCAGGGCCGAAGATGCCGATCGCCCAAAGCGCAGCTGATCCAGTTGCAGGTCTTTTCCTTCGATTTCAGAAGAACTGACCAAAAAGGAAATAATCGTGGGTACCACACTAAACCAGGTGCATTGATATTCGGAAATGAGTTCCCAGAAGTCGGTGACACTGAACTTGTGCGGCATCACCACACTGCCGCCACTGACCAGCGGGGTTACGGCGGTGACGACTTCACCATTAATGTGGTAGAGCGGTAAGGAACAGAGCGCCCGGTCATCCGGTGTCAGCGCGTGTGCCTGGGCGGTATATTCACCTCCGGCCACCATATTTTTATGTGAAAGAATCACCCCTTTCGGCAGGCCGGTGGTACCCGACGTATACAGCAAGAGGGCATCATCCGCTTCATGGATTTCCGGTAATGAAACCCCGTCAAGATCCGTGTCGGCCGGGAAAAGTCGTTGGGCATCATTATCGATCTGAATCAACTCGATCGGACGATCGATGGCCGCGGCTGCATTTTCCAGCCGCTCTTTGTGATCCGCGGCAAAAAAAACGAGTCGGGTATCAGAGTGCGCCATCACGTATTCGAGCTGGGAGGGCTGGGACATCAGATTCAGCGGCGCAACAACCAGACCGGCATACATGGTGCCCAGAAAAATCTTCGTGGTCTGGTAGCCGTTACCCAGCATAAAAGAAATTTTATCGCCTTTTTGAAGGCCTTTTTTATACAGGTACTTTCCCAGTTCAATGGCGTCGCTTTTGAGTTGGTCGTACGTTAAGGTTAAGTTGGGCTCCGGGGCGAACATGTAAATCTTATCCGGCTCCTTTTTGGCTCGCCTATCGATATAATGGCTGATGGTTCGCAATGCCGACCTCCTTTTTTTTAAAAGTGGTTTCAAAACCACTTCTGGGGTTAATCTATAACATCGATAAACAGCGAGTCTATAAAGCCAATTTACGGTCTAACCCGTATAATCGAATCCGATCTCAAAAGCCTTGCGGTTCTGGTCGTGAAATTTCGGAATGACATCCAGAAGACTTTCCAAAACAATCTCCTTATCAAGGATTTCCACGACATTGGCGACCAGGCCCAAAACAAGCGAATTGGCAAACAGCGGGTTATTAAAATGGTCCACTGCAAGTTGTTTGGCCGGAAATTCCCTCTGGGTGCATTTCAGGGAATCATCAATTTCTTCGACAAAGGCCGGATCATATATGATGAGCCCTGTGTCGGCCATCGTGTCTTTGAAGCGCTTATAGGCCGCACTTGACAGTGCAATAAAATAATCCGGATTCTCGCACATCGGGCTATCGATCACCTCTTTTGAAAGAACCACCTGGCTGCGGACATAGCCCCCGCGCATTTCGGTCCCATGGCTTTTCAGCATGGTCACGTGGAGGCCCTGTTTGACACCGGTTTCACCGATAATCTGACCGAGGCGTACCACGCCTTGACCGCCAAATCCACTGGCCACAATTTCGAATCGTTCTTTCATATCTTTCCGGTCCTCCTGATTTTTTCAACCGTTTCCCAGACAAATTCGTTGAATTCGGGCCGCGAATTGCTGGCATCATGCCAAATGCCGGTGGCCCAAATCGTATCCTCTTTCTCCTCGCCCAGGGGTGCGGCATGGGATTGGATCCACCTGAAGATATTGACCTGATTGCGGGATCCGAGTTGACGGGATGCAAAATTGGTGGGGCAGGGATAAGGCATATGCACCAACGAAAACCCATTGTTTTGGATGGCCTTTTTTACGGTCTCCACCGCCCGGAGGCCGTCCATCGACACATGCCGGGCCAAAAAGGTGGCACCGGCACCTTTGAGGATCTCCAGTACATCCATGCCTTCACTCATCAGATTGGGTTCGAACATGCCATACGGGCTGCTGTCGGTCTTGCTTCCCTGTGGCGTGGTCCAGCCATATTGCCCCCCCGTAGATTGATATCCCAGGTTATCGTTGACGATGACCGTCATGTCAGCATTGGATCGGGCCGCATGAATCAGATGGGCAATCCCAATTCCGAAGGCATCACCGTCCCCAACGGTTAAAACGATTTTCTTTTCAGGGGGCATGGCAATTCGCAGCCCCCTGGCAATGGCATATACACGTCCGTGGGTCCCGGCAAAGCTATCGCCTTTCCAGGTACCAAAGGTCTGACGACCGGCACATCCAATCGAGGTGCCCCAGACAACGTCCGCAACTTCCAGGCCCAGCTCCTGAATGGCCTGTACCACTATTTTATGGTTCATTCCCAGCCCACACCCGGAACAGGCCGTACTCGGAATTTTACGTGAACGCAAAAAGGTCGCAGATAATTTGCTCGACTGATAATCCATCTACCATTCCTCCAGTTCCCACCCCTTGCGGGCAAGGGACTCATCTTTTAGGATTTTTTCAAAAGCTTCGTTTAAACCCGAAAGCGTGGGCAGATCCCCACAAGAACCCAAAAAATGAACTTTTGAATCCTTGGGAACCGCGCGCTGGACTTCCCGCACGAGCTGCCCGTCCCAGTTTAGCTCCACGATAAGATATTTGGTCCTGCGATTGAAGTGTTCTTCGGGAAAAGGCCACAGATTGATCAACCGCAGCGCACCGACTTTCAGCCCTTGCTGCCGCGCCCGGGTAACGGCGGTATTGACCACCCGGGAAGGGGTTCCATAAGATACGACCACCAGATCCGGATCATCGTCCATATATTTCTTTTCGTAAAGATGATTAAACATATGCCGGTTATTGCGAACCTTGTAGATGAGACGGTAGGCATGTTTATGATGGGCTTCCACCTCTTCAATGTCGTAGCCTTCTTCTGTAGGCGTCCAATCAGAGCAAAGGGCGCCGGTATTGTGGCCCAGAACCACCGGCGGGATATCCAGTTCATCGGTGGCGGGATAAAACACCGGTCCCCGACAGATTTCGCGAGGCCAAACGCGAAAGCCCATCTCTTGCATCTCATTTTCATTTTCAGGAACGCTGATATCTTCGAATCCATCGGTGATGAGCTGATCGGCTAACACCGATACGGGCATCCGAAACCGTTCCGATAGATAAAAGGCTTCCACCGTCATGGCCATGCATTCCTGGGCTGAATTGGGTGCCAGACAGATGGTCTCAAAATTGCCTCCCTGGGTTGGATAGCGCATCAGGTAAAATTCCCCCTGTCCGGGAGCGCCGGTAATACCGCTGACCGGACCCACACGGCCCGAATTCAGAACCACCAGAGGGGTTTCACAACCCAGGGCCCATCCGTAGGGATCGGCATACAAAATGAATCCCGGACCGGAGGTGGCCGTCATGGCTTTCATCCCGCCCAGGGCCGCCCCAATACACATGTGCATGGCTGCACATTCATCTTCGGCCTGAAGATAGACACCACCCACCTGCGGGAGTCGCTGACTCATCGACTCGGCCAGTTCTGTCGCAGGTGTAATCGGGTATCCGGCAAAAAAGGTACATCCGGCCAGAATCGCTCCCTCGGTGATGGCAAAATTCCCAGTTTCCAGATAACGTTTCATATTCTAAAACCTCCTGTTGTTTCAGCCGGTCTTTTCTTTGATATCGATGGCAAAATCCGGACAGGCAAAATAGCACTTGAAGCATCCGCAACACCAGTCTGAGGATTTGACTTCCTCCGGTCGGTAGCCCTTCGAATTAAAATGGTCGGCCGGCGCGAAAACCTGCATCCCACAAACCTCGGCACAATAGCCGCATTCTTTGCAGTTTTCCGAATTGAGGACCACCTCAAACTGCCGGGCATCACAATTCAGGCAGCGTTCGGTTTCAGCCGTGATTTGTGCATCCGTGAGCCCCAATTCCACCTGGTCAAACCCGGCCGCCCGCTCCCAGGCCTTGCGGAGGGCCATCTCATTGCGAGATTTCACCAGTCGATCGAGCGCCGGCAGCCGCACCTCTTTTTCAGGTGCAACCAGCACTTCTGCGATGCTGCCGTCACCCCCGAGATATTTATCGATGGCAATGGCCGCTTTCCTGCCATGGGCAATGGCGCTGATGATCGATTGCGGGCCGCTGACCACATCACCACCGGCAAAGACGCTTTTTTTGCCCGTGGTAAATGTATCCGTATCCACTTCAATCCGGCCCTCACGGGCGTTAATGTTTTTTTCGGATTTTAAATAGTCCAGATCAGCATACTGGCCTACCGCCAGGATAATGTGAGGGGCCATAACCTTATGGCTGATGTCCTCATCGTAAATGGGATTGAAGTTGCAGGCATCATCAAAAACCGATGTGCAGCGGATAAAGCCCAGTCCCTCGACTTTTTCATCGCCCAGCACCTTTTTAGGCGCCCATGCCGTATTAATGAAAACACCTTCCTCTTCGGCCCGGGCAATTTCCCACTCATGCGCCGGCATCTCATCGCGCTCCTCCAGACAAAACAGATGCACATTGGCGGCCCCCATTCGTTTGGCCGTTAGAGCCACATCGATCGCAACATTCCCGCCGCCGATGACGATGACATCACCATTGAATTCAAAAGGCTGGCCTAAACGGACATCTCTGAGAAAATCCCATCCCCATATAACGCCCTCTTTTTCAGCCCCTTGAAGCGGTATTTTGGCGCTCCCGTTGGCGCCACTGGCGAGAAAAACAGCATCATAATCGGCTTCGAGCTGATCCAGCTGGAGATCTTTGCCGATGGTGGTATTGCCGGCAAAATCGATTCCCAGTTCTAGAATTTCGTTGATATCTTTATCAAGCCGATCTTCGGGCACCCGGTATTTAGGTATTCCGTAGCGCATCATACCGCCGGGTTGCGGAAAGGCATCGAAGAGTTTCACCGTATGACCTTTACCGGCCAGATAATAAGCGCAGGTGAGACCGGCCGGACCGGCACCCACGATGGCCGCTTTTTT
>JASFGZ010000204.1:0-7878 GCA_050123495.1 Desulfobacterales bacterium | reverse complement strand
ATTTAAATATTATTATTAATTCTTTGTCTAGTAAACATTCTTACCGCAAGAACACATGAACTCTAGACTCGACAGTTATCGATCCAAATTCGCCATCAGAATCCTCCAAGATATCTGGGTGAAAGGTTGGTCCATGCACCATACCCCACTGGCCTGAGTTAGCTCGTTGCCGTAAAGTTTCACAGCTGAATGAAACTGAATCCAACATTATGTCTTTGCGTGGATCTTTAAAAAAGCCACTAATAAACCCAGTGTACCACCCTGTTACTTCAACCCAAATATAAAATTCTTTCAGGGTCTCGCAGGTGGATAGATCGAAATGTCCATGGCTTGCAAAAGGCGAAGAATCACCACTGCCAAACGCAAACTCCCTTGAAACCCAGGGATTATCCTCATGGGTTGGAGAGGGAGTATAGCCATGTATCCCTACGATCGTTCCTGTAACATTTTTAAGTCCATCACTGGTATCTAGAGTAATTGGATTCAGTCGCAAACCAATGCTAAACATCTGGGTGCCAGGCTCAGTGAGCACTTCCAAAAAGCTATCGCTAATTTCTACCATTTTTACCTTTTCCGTGTAGCCAATTTTATTTTGCATCTGACCGTGAATAAAACCATGGACATAGCGAATAGGATCGGTACCCATTGAACTTAAGAGCGTCGCTTGAATCTCATCCAGTGCAGTTTGCAATCCTGCCATCGTGTCGTCCGCAGGTTTGCGTACAATTTGTCCATTTGTGTTGATTGTATAAGCAGTCGGATTATGGACCTGAAATACGATTCCTATTGGTATTTTGGCAAGAATTTGGCTCGGTGTATTAAATATTTTTGCATCCGGCGTAACATAAACCGCCATGCTCAGACTTTCAAAATCCCATATTGTGCTGTCTTTACGAAGTTCGAATTCGTAATTTTCTTTGGTTTGGAAAGTTAATTCGACGGATCCACCGAATTGACTTTTAAGTTCAACACGATCCAGCTCGAACAACAAATCATGCAAACCGTCTGCAGTAGGAAACGCTCCCGGTATGTAATATGGAGATGGCGGATCAGGGGTGGCATTTTCCGGAAGGTTGTTGCGAAAATATTGTCTGTGCCACTGTGCATCCGGACATGTCGCATAATATTTATTGAAAAACCAGCGCACGGAATTAGCGTTAACATGAAGCTGAATTTGAGAAAGATCTCCGATATCGGTAAATGGACCGAAGTGGCGCAGCGGTCTCCAGGCCATTGTCGCCGGCCAACCCTGAGGTTTAGCATAGGTTTTTTTACCTTCCTGGACCCTCAGCGCAGCAGCCTTCATCGCTTTTTTTGAAATCTCAAGGTTGGTAACCTTTTTCTCTTTCATGACAGCTTGCGGCTTTAGTTTAGAATCTGAGGCATCACCAACGCTGATCAATGCAAATAACAAACACACAATCCATAAGATACACCTGGTTTGATATAGCATTTCTTTTCCTCCTTTTGCTTATGGGCTGTTATGGTTTATCAACTGAAGCTTTCTCTGTTGAAGTATAGATACCCACGATTCTTTTTTTCTCCACCCGATTTGTCAATTATTGGATAGGGTAGCTGAATAAAGAGGCTCTGATGAAAAATAGTGTTTTGAAGCTGAGTTAAAAGCTGTTTATGATTCTGAAGAAGAATGCAAGATGAAAAGGAGCTTAAATTTAATTAAGTTGAGATGTTAGTAAGGTTGGTGTACATCCCGTACGTCACAGATAAATTTGCTCGTTCAAGGCGCTCCTCTACATCACCGTAAAGCACGAGCTCTTCTGCTTCAATGTTCTCAAAGCCTCGGTCGATCGTGCGCAGCCGCTTTTGCAGGGCTGCAATTGTATCCGGGGTTGAGAAGCTGATCATTACTGCGGGGTGTGTGTTCACACCGGCGCGCATAAGATTTTCAAGGGCTTGAACTTGAAGATAAAACCCATCTGGTGAAGCTCCGCTGAGGGCAGAAAATTCTGCTTGATTGCATCCCTTCAGACTAACGCGAACATGGAGATTCGCAAATCTGGCCAAATCTTCAGCATAGGAAGCGTCGTGACCGAGCAAGATGCCATTGGTTTCGAGTATAAATAGCAGATTCTTAGGCAAAAACTCGAGTACTTTAATAAGATGAACTCTTGCAATCGTGGGCTCATTGCCGCTGATCCGAATATGACGAAAACCTTTTTTAAGGGCAATGTTTGTAAGCTTGGCAGACACTTGGCCCGGTGAATATAATCGACCATAACGACCAGGACTTATCACTTTCGGCCAGGACCAGCAAAATTTGCATCTTAAACAGCACCCCAGGCAATCAGCCGTTGCTATGCCTCCATAAAATTTGGCCGGTCGAAACCGATAATATTTCCTATGATCTCCTCGGCAAACCGCCTTGGCAACGATTTTAGCTTTTTCTAGCGGATCAAATCCGGCTTCGATTAATTCATTATCGTGCACGATTCGAACCTTCGATTTTTTTCAACCGTCCAGATACCCAATCCGCCTCATCGGTGAGCCCAATTTTCCTGTAAAATTGAAGAAGATGGCGGTAACGGGTGGTAACATCAAACCCGATACGGTGCTGAAGTTTGTGAAGACACACCGGACATAATCGCAGCGGCCGTGAGTCACTTTCCTGCAGGTGATTGGAACCATTCATTACGCACTTGAAATAAATGCAGTGAGCCAGTGAAAACATGTGAGCTGTTTCATGCACCAGCACTTTAATACTTCGTTGGAGCAGCAATTCCTGATAAAGATGGTCGCGTGATTCCCCGTAAAAGGCTGGATCATAACGTGCAAAGGAAAACACAGCGGCTCTATTTTGCAGCGAAGCCTGTCCGAACACAAAATTCCAGCGGGGATCGGGATAGAGATCTTCCATTGTTACGGCCAGGACACAAAAAGCATCTTCGGGAAGCGCTTGCTTCAATAGCTGTAATATATCGGCGGTTAATATCTGGCGATTATTCGTGTAAGGATTTATACGGGTTGTCAGAGGGGTTACACTGATGTGCCGGACGGGAAGTATTTTTACATCCACCATAAAATAAGCAGCTGCATATTCTCGCAGCAGCTCTAGCGGCGGGCTGTAATCTTTCTTGAATTGTCCAAAAGGTTGCAGATATATTGTGTTACGGCTGTTATCCGGACGGTTGGCCCCGAGCCGCACATATTCGTAAAAGGATTGACCCCTTTCATGGTGTTCGGCCAGCCAGTCGCCGCTGTGGGGTATGGGTATTGGCTCAAAATCATGATCCGGTTTCAATGCCCGCTGCAAAGCAGCGGGAAGTCCATCCGTACTTCCAATAGCTGAAAGGGTTTCTTCAAGTGTTGGCAGTTGAAAAGCCATCGTGGAGGCTGCCATTATGAAAGTCAAACCAGCAGCTGTAATCCATGCTTGCATGCGAACGTCTTTATCTTAAGGCTGGTTTTAATTTTTGGGAAAAATACAGAGATCAAATCCAATTGATCATATTCAGCAAGCTGCAGGGATCGATATGGATATTATCTTTCGGAGCCTGCTTATATCCAACCATCTATAGCAGAAAATCGCCGCGGTCAAGACTTCATTCTTGACATCAAGGAAAGCATGCACGTATTTGACTTTTTAACCTATTAAGCTTGGTAGTGAATTAGGGTTAGAAATAAATTAAAAGCAATAATCGCCTCAAACCATGAAAACCCAAATTGACATACGATGTTCGAAGAACACCGCTGAAAAAATCGCAGGGCAAATCAGACTGTGGGCCAAGGATATCATTGAAAGTCTGACTGAAAGGGCGCCGCCGGATCGACTGAAAATTTTCGTCTACCATGGACTTGATGAACTACAAAACTTTTTCCGTAAGGAAAAAGAAGCACTGGGCATCGTCAGTGAAGGCGAGGCCGAATTTATCGCCATACACGAAGCCTGGCGGGGTTATCCGCGAATCCACATCTGCTCCGAGCGGATAAAGAATCTTCCTGAAGCTGTTGTCTTGGGAGCGGTGCAACACGAGCTGGCCCATGCGGTATTGCACGGCAGAGCGGAATTTTACAACTTCAGGTTTTCCAGGCAACTTATCTCTGCGAGTGAAGCGTTGGGGTTTGATATGCAGTTGTTGCAACAATGTGTTTACATGCTTTCGATTGCTCTCAAAGATGGAGAAGTTGTCAGTCGGCTTGTAGAAATAGGATTTCAGTACGGACAGATTGCGTTGCTCGAGCACATGCTCGCAGACACGCGTTGTGAACACGAAGTGTGGCATACGATTCGCCATCTTCCGCCTCAGCGCAAGATTGCCGTGGCGTCCTTTTTGAAAATTCTTCTTCCAGTTGTGATACTGGCTGCAATGAGCGTCGATGCCGGCCGACGGCTTCAGCAGGAATGGAAGAATGTCTATGATTGGCTCAGCGAAACCGAGCGACTCGATATGATGCACTTTGCCACTGGATCCGTTCTTGACAGCACAGGGTCATTTCAAGATCGGCTCGAGCAAACTGCCCTGAAACTCATCACCGACCCACGGCTTTAAGGCCGGGGAATAAAAAGTGGGGCGCCGGTGACAGGCGCAATCGGGGACATCCATGAAATTATAACTTTCGCGTCAGCTGCAAAACGGATAGTAATGCAAGGCTGTCTCGAACATTGCGAAAATGTTTTCCGGTGGAGTCCCCGCCTGAATGAAATGCGACGGTCCCAGAATGTACCCTCCATCCTTGCCCAGCACCGAAATCAACTGCCGTACCTCTTGACGGACCTCCTCAGCAGTCCCGAAAGGCAGGGTCCTTTGGACGCTCACGCCCCCCTCAAAGCACAGTCGATCACCATATGTGGCTTTCAGTTCCACTGGATCCATTCCGGCAGCGTCGAATTGCAGTGCCTGCAAAACATCGATTCCCATATCGATCAATCCCGGAACCGCCTTCATCACAGCACCGTCAGTGTGATAGATGGCTCTGGCGCCGAATTCATGAATAACCTTGTTCACCTCAAGATGGTAAGGCTTAATGAACTGCTCCCACATGTCCAACGACATGAGCAGTCCGCTCTGACCGCCAATATCGTCGGCTGTGAAAGCGAGGTCGATCATCCCCCTGGCAGAGGACAAAATGTTAGTGAAGTACCCGACATAAAAGTCCGTGACACGTCTCATGATGGCATGCACCAATTCAGGATTTATGATAACGTCCAGCAAGATCTGCTCGAAACCTCGCATGTACCAGGAGGTCTCAAAGATATTTGCGTTCGAGATCATAAGACAGCGTTCGCCATCCTGCTGCAGAACCTTTATTCGGTCCGGCAACACCGCGTAATCGAAGATATCTGTTGTCGGGAATGGGTATTTCCAGATGTCATCAGCATCGTTGGCCACCGCAAGGGGATGATGAGAGATCCAGTCATAGGTGCCACCCCCAGCATCCACTGGCATCCGGATCACGCCCCAAATGTCCTGTCCCGTTGGCAAGCGAGGGCCAGCATAATCGGGGTCGACGGGGCTGATGTCTAGAATGGTGTCGAGATAATCTTGGAGGCAGGTATCATGTTCGCGTTTTAAGTAGCCATCGAACTGGCTGTGTGTTGGCTCGTTGATGCCGGAGCATACCATTGCAATTGGCACCCGGTCGGTTTCCTTGTGTTCGAGCGCCAAACGAACACGCTCCCTGGATGACAGTTCATGTGTTTTCGGCATGCGTCTCTAACCCCGTGCTGTGCGAACTATTGAATGTTCGGAATTATTTCTATCATATGGGTATTATCTGGAAAAAATTCCGCCCTATTGGATATATAGAGCGTATCAAAACTTTGGCTATTTTATAGATATGCGAATATATCACACCTTTTTACGAGATTCAAAAGTTCTGATTTGTTGGAGAAAATGGGGTCAGATCTTTATTTTTGACAAAATGATTTATACGAATTCATCTGCTTGTGCATTTTGGACGGGGTTGATTAGAAATTAAGGGGACGTCTATGCAACAAGAGGTTCGGAGCATCTATCGTTGATCGGCCCCGGAGGAATCCCCCACAGGAGGGACGTGGAGAGGTCCCGGTTAAATAGCTTTCTGATTTAGCTGGATAAACACTCCACGGGGTCTGAATAGTCAAATTGTCTGCAGATCTTCTGGCCGATGCCTTCTGCCCAGCCATTACCTTTAGCGGCTGAAAATCGAATCCTTTGTTATCTCTTGAACCGAGGTGCAGCCGCACAGCTTCATGGTCAGCTCGAAGTCTTTGCGCAGCAAATCCAGGATACGCTTCGCACCTGCCTGTCCATCGACAGCCAAACCCCAAATAATCGGTCGTCCAACGGCAACCGCTTTTGCACCCAAGGCAATGGCTTTAAAAACATCGGTGCCGCGCCGAATACCACCATCAACGAGCACTTCGATTTTGCCGTCAACCGCTTCAACGATGGCGGGCAGGGCATCGATGGTAGCCGGCACCGTATCGAGTTGACGGGCCCCGTGGTTGGATACAATGACACCGGCCGCACCATGATCAATGGCAAGACGGGCATCGTCCGGGTGCATAACGCCTTTGAGCAGCACGGGGATGTTTGATCGGGCGCATAGCCAGTCAATATCCTTCCAGGAAAAGGTCGGATCAAACTGCCAGGCCACATAGGCTGCCAGGCCGGATTCGCCCTTGGTTTTCGGCATTTGTTCCATGCCGGCGGGCATGAGATTTTTAATGGAAAGATCTTTGGGCAGGCGAAAGCGGTTTTTTATGTCACGTTCCCGGCGTCCCCAGACTTGCGCATCAACGGTCACGGCGATGGCCGTACAACCCTGAGATTCAGCACGCTGCACCAATGAAAGAGTGGCGTCACGGTCCTTGTAAACATAAAGTTGAAACCATACGGGGCCGGTGGCCTCCGGTAAAACTTCTTCGAATGAGCTGTTGGAAAGGGTGCTGAAGATCATAATCGTGTTGGCCTGACCGGCGGCCCGGACGGTCGCCACCTCTCCCTCCGGATGGGCCATGCGATGGAAAGCTGTCGGCGCAACTAAGATCGGCATCGCAATCTCCTGCCCCAGAATCCGGGTGCAAAGATCCGGCTTACTGATGTCTATCAGTACCCGAGGATGTAACTGAATACGTTCGTAAGCCGCGTGGTTTTCGCGCAAAGTGATTTCATCATTGGCACCGCTTCGGTAGTAATCATAGGCCGTTTTGGATAATTTCTCTCGCGCGGCCGCCTCATAGTCAAAAACATTGACGAGATCTCTTTTGTCCACCATCGTAGCCACTCCTTTTAATGGCAACCAACGGATTAAATAATTGAAGTCCTTATAAGTCGATTAAAGATTGTTAAAATATGGCATCGACCGGATGCCGTGTCAAGCCGGGAGAGAATTGAAACCCAGCGTACTCAAGGAAAGATCGAAATACAGAAACCCCACTTCTTGAAACGAGAGGTGAGGATTTTTGTTTTTAGACAAGGGGACAAAGAATGATTAATATTTAACAGTTGACGATCTCTTCATTTACAGGAAAACAGAAAAATGTTGTTTCATCGATTGCTCGCATGTATTAGTCTGATCTGGCTGGGTATGATCCTCGGCATATCTTTTTTGGAGACCCCTGTAAAATTCAAGGCACCCAGTGTAACACTTGAAATCGGCTTGGATGTCGGCCGCCAGGTTTTTGGCGTTTTTAATAAGGTTGAATGTGTCCTGGCACTTGGGATGGCAATTCTGATCGTCATTATCAGACAAAAAGACCGGCTGGTGATCCTTCTGGGAGTCGTATGGTCATCGCTTGTTTTGCAAACATTTTGGCTGTTACCGATTCTTGATGATAGAGTCGAGCTAATTCTTCAGGGCCAGACGCCCGCACCATCCTATTTGCACACGATTTACGTCGGTTTAGAAGTTTTAAAGGCGGTTGCTCTCGCGGTT
>JASFGZ010000203.1:0-7896 GCA_050123495.1 Desulfobacterales bacterium | reverse complement strand
AGAAAGTCAAACGAATGTATGGACTTTCTGAAAAGCAATTTCACCTGTTTTTTGAGAGGGCCGAACGGCACAGGGGCATAACCGGGACGAATCTCCTTGTTTTACTGGAAAGGCGTCTCGATAACGTGGTTTATCGGCTGGGTTTTGCAAACTCGCGTGCTCAGGGCCGGCAATTTGTTCTTCACAATCATTTCCTGGTTAACGGTAAGAAGGTCAACATTCCATCTTTTCTGGTTAAAAAGGGCGATGCAATTGAGGTAAAGGAGAAGAGCAGAAAGGTTTCTGAAATTACGGATTCTCTGGAAGCAGTCGTGCGCAGAGGTATACCTCAATGGCTGGAGCTTGATAAAGGAAAGCACAAAGGCGTCGTGAACGGTTTTCCCATACGAGAAGATATTACGATGCCCATTCAAGAGCAATTGATTGTCGAGCTTTATTCCAAATAATGTGTCATGCGAATTAAAGTTTGTGGCTGGCGGTCTCCGCCCGTAAATCAATTATCTAAAAACTTTAATAATTTGGAGAGAAAAAATGTCATCTGATGAACTGATGTATGCTAACTGGCAGCATATCGTTAAGCCAGAAAAAGTGCAGGTTAGCAGCAATCCATCCTATGGCAAGTTCGTTTGTGAACCGCTGGAAAGGGGTTATGGGATTACGATAGGAAACTCGTTAAGAAGAATAATCCTGTCATCTTTATACGGCGCTGCCATAACAACGGTTAAATTTGACGGTGTCATGCATGAGTTCAGCGTTATTCCGGGCGTTCTGGAAGACGTTTCCGAGATTATCCTCAATCTAAAAGAGGTGCGTTTTAAAATTAGCGATCCGGAGCCCAAGACAGTCCGAATAGAAGCCTCCGGAGAAACTGAAGTCATAGCCGGCGACATCATTAGTGATGACGGAAGATGCGAAGTGCTCAATCCCAAGCACCACATTGCCAGCCTTTCAGGCAAAGGGAAATTAAATATGAGCATGACCGTAAAATTCGGCAAAGGATATTCACTTGCCGAAGCGAATAAGGAGGAAGATGCACCTGCTGGCACCATTCCGATTGATGCCGTTTATTCACCGATTAAACGCGTTAACTATGTGGTGGGAAACGCGCGTGTCGGTCAGCGTACGGATTACGATAAACTCACGATGGAGATTTGGACAGACGGGAGCATTATTCCTGAAGATGCTATGGCTTATGCAGCCAAGATTTTAAAAGAGCAGATGACCATATTTATAAATTTTGATGAAGAACAAGAACCCAAACCTGAAGAACAAGCGCGGGATAAGGAGAAGCCGAAGTTCAACGAAAATTTGTATCGAAGTGTCGAAGAGCTTGAACTGTCAGTTCGCAGTGCCAATTGTCTTAAAAATGCAGAAATCAACAAAATTTGGCAACTCGTCAGCAAAACTGAAGCAGAAATGCTCAAAACAAAAAATTTCGGCCGCAAATCGTTAAATGAGATCAAAGAGGTGTTGTCCGAAATGGGCCTTTCCCTTGGGATGAAACTCGATGGATTTGCACCTCCCGCTGAAGACAATGAAGAAGGAGAGTAGTCGGCCATATGAGACACCGAAAAGCCAGCCTGAAACTGAATCGAACCACGAGCCATCGGAAGGCAATGTTCCGCAATATGGTCACATCGCTGTTTAAGCATGAGCGCATTCGGACCACCGGCACCAAAGCCAAAGAATTGCGACGTTGGGCCGATCATATCATCACGTTAGCCAAACGGGGCGATCTTCATGCCAGACGTCAAGCCTTATCCATCATTAGAGAAAAAGGCGTCGTCCATAAATTGTTTGCGGAAGCGCATGAACGATTTGGCGGCTCAGCCGGAGGCTACACTCGAATTGTGAAGTTGGGAAGACGAGCAGGCGATGCGGCGCCCATGTCGCTGATCGAACTGGTGGTTCCCGAAGCCGGCGGAAAGAAAAAGGCCAAAAAGAAAGCGGGAAAACCAGTAGCTGAGAAAAAGAAAGCAAAAGCCGATAAGAAAGCAGAAACCAAAACCGCGCAAGAAAAGAAAAGACCAAAAAGAAAGGCCAAGTCGGACGGAAAGGAAGCAAAGACGGATGTAAAGTCTGAAAAAGCGGCTAAAACAAAACCAAAGCAAAGCAAAAAAGAGGAAGTATCGAAAGCAAAAGGGGAGCCCAAAAAGAAAGCCGCAGAAACCAAGCAAGAAGAAAAAATTGAAGACAAACCCAAACGAGCTTCCAAAAAGAAAACCGAAAAGGACGCCAAAACATCTTAGCTGGAGCGCTTTACGGAAAATCGCTTAACAAGACCTTGTGGATATACTCTGCAGGGTTTTTTTTATAATGATAGAATTCATTAACTTTAGTCACTTTAGATCACTTTAGGCATTTTAGGCACTTTTAATTTTATCCAGTGCTTCCTGGGCTGCTTCTTGCACCTCAGGCGCATAGTCACCGTTTCGTATGGCCCGCAGCCGGGGAGCTAAATCTATTTGCCTCATTTGGCCGAAAATATACAACAGATCTCCCTTGACCCGATTATCAACCCTGTTAAAACGATCCCACAGGGGCTTGAGCGTCTGAGCTGCCAGAGGCAGGTTGTTTTGGAGGAGTTCTTCCATCACGACCATTGCACCCAGACGAACCGGCCATTTTCGATGGGTTAAAACCTCGTAAAAGGCCGGGAAGATTTGTTCTTTTTCCAGCATCATTCCTGCCAGTTCGCCGGCTTTGCCTTGCGTTAACATCATTTCCAGGGAAACAGGACCCAGCATACTGGCATCGCGGCTTACGATGACATCAATAATTTCGTTTATCTGAATCGAGCCGGTCCAGCGGAACTGGTCTTCAAGCATCAAAGTGGGTACGGATTGAATGTTTTCTTTTTGCGCGAGATCGGGAAAGTGCATCGCGTCGATAACCGTTAATCGGATGTTGCTATTTAAGGAGGGCAAAGGAAGTAGTTGACGCACCGCTTCAGGGCAGAATTTGCATTGCGGCTGAACGTAAATTGTTAAACTTGTTGGTAGATCAACGCTTGCGAGTCGATTATCTATCGCTGCATTCGTCTGCATTATACTCGGATCGAGCATTTTAAGCGCTTCTATAAAAGGCGCCACTTCAGTGCCCGAAGGAACCGCTTGATACCGCAACCCGGTGTGAATCTTGATCGCTGGGATCTCATCCAGGTCGCCATCTTCTTTTTTTACGCGAATTTTCGGCACCAGTTGCGTAAGTCTGTCGCAAAATTGCTTAATGGTGCGGCTTTTTTCATGATCGCTTTCAACGAGGCCGATTCGGACCTCTTTTGAAAGCATATCATTGAGGGTCAATATCTGCTTTTCTTCTAGCGGTGTCATCGTTATTCAAGGTTTCAGGTGTCAGGCAAATAGCTCATAGTTCATAGCTTGAAGGCTGGAAGGCTGGGAAGCTAAATTATTTTCAATCCTTTCAGCCTTATAGCCTCCAAGCTTCCAAGCATCCCAGCTTATGGGCACTGCACGATCAGTTAAGACCTAAAATTGCTTTCCGGCTTCCTAAGCTATGCGCCTTTATTTGAACCCAGAGAATGGACCTTTATTACAGCGCGTCCTGTAATGCAAGAAATAATTCATAGTTTAGGTATGTACAAAAACCCGAAAAGCTTTGAAAAGTTGATGGAATGGATCATGGCGTCAACGCATTCCTTGACTTGTTGTTTTCCCTAATGATATAGGCAATGGGGATAAACACTCCTGCCTGGTTTTCGGTATTTTATTTACTGCGGTTAATGAAAGCCAGATACAGCCGCCCTTCGCAGAAAGGAGAAGTCAAGATTATGGATCCTGAAAGCCTGTTGAAAGATAAAATTGTACTGGCGGTAGATGATGAAGTCGACGTTACTGAGACCGTCGAAGAGGTCTTGGACATGTGTCTGGTGCGCAAAGCCAATGATTATGATACCGCACGCCAGCTTCTTTTGAGTTACACGTTTGATATTGTCATCCTGGACATCATGGGGGTCAATGGGTTTGAGCTTTTGAAGACATCGGTAAAAAGAGGGTTTCCAACCGTAATGCTGACCGCCTATGCGTTGACGCCTGAGGCATTGGAGAAATCCATCAAACTGGGTGCCGTGTCTTTTTTGCCGAAGGAAAAAATGAGTGAACTGGATGAATTCTTAGCCGATGTTGTGCTTAAAGGCGGCCAGCCGGTCTGGGAAAAGCTTTTTGATAAACTCGGAGGTTTTTTTAATAAACGCTTTGGGCCGGACTGGAAACAACGCAACAAATTTTTCGAAGATTTCGAGCAATCCCTTAAACAGAGCAAACAGGAAGAATCCGGATAAGGTAAATCCTTTCGTTTTTCCACTTAACTATTGATAATGTTCATGCGCATGCTGTCCTAAGCTGGAGGTTGCCCACTGTGCCGGACTCTAAATTGTTGACCCTGTCCGAAGCGATAGACCAGTTTGTGCCCGATGGCAGTTCTATTGCTATGGGTCTTGCCCAGGAAACACTCATTCCATTTGCCGCCGGCCATGAACTCATCCGTCAGAAAAAAAAGAATCTTACCTTAATTGGTCCCATCTCAGACATATTATTCGATCAAGTCATCGGAGCGGGGTGTGTCGCCAGAATCAGGGCAGCCTGGGTCGGCAATGTCATTACGGGATCCTGCTATAATTTTCGCCGATCGGTTGAAACCGGCACTCTGGCAATGGAAGACCACTCTAACTTAACCCTGGCCATGGCGCTGCGCGCCGGTGCCATGGGGGTTTCCTTCATGCCCACGAAAACCGCGCTGGGAAGCGATCTATTTCGTACCAATCAGAGTCTAAAAATCATGACCTGCCCGTTTGGCGGCGAGCGCCTGACCGCTGTGGCAGCCATCCATCCGGATGCTGCCATTGTCCATTTACAACGGGCCGATCAATTCGGCAACGCCCACGCATGGGGCAATCTGGGAATAACGCGTGACGCCTGCCTGGCCAGTAAACATATTGTGGTTACGGCCGAAGAAATTGTGGAACCGGACGTCATCAACCGAGACCCGAACCGGGTGATTACCCCTGGATTTCGGGTCAGCGCTGTGGTGCAAGCACCCTGGGGCGGACACCCATCGCCCGTACCGGGTTACTATAATCGGGATCATGAAGCGTTTATCGATTATCGAAACCATAGTAAAACGCCGGACGATTATACAAAATGGAAAAAGCGCTGGGTGGATGATGTTCACAGCTGGCGCGATTACCTAAATTTGTTGGGAGATAAACGGATCGCCGAGCTATCCTTAAAACATCATGCGCTCTCGGAGGGGGTTGATTATGGATACTGATGGCAGGTTCACCGTTCTGGGTTCAGGATTCAAGGACGTGTTAGATTGGTTTGATTGGTCTTATTGGTTGAAGTAGTTGGTTTAAACGGAATCAATGAAACGAATTAAAGCAATTAAACAAATATAACGTTGGCCAGATGGCTGAAACCTCATATGTCAAACCCGACGTGAAATGAAAGCGCATAGCACACATGAGCGAACATATACGCTCCCCCAGCTGATGGTGACGGCTGCCGCCCGTCAAATCGCCGATGGTGAAGTTGTATTTGTCGGTATGCGTCTGCCGCTACTGGGCTTTTTGCTGGCCAAAAGTACGCATGCACCAAATGCGATTGGTGTTTACGAACTGGGAATTGTGCGCGATACGCTGGCGCCGGAACCCATTTTGACAATGGGAGATTTACCCAATTTATATCGGGCCCAGTGGCTGGCCGATACGGCCGATATGATGGGTTTGCTTCAGCAGGGAAGGGTCGATGTCAGCTTCATCGGCGGGGCCCAGGTAGATCGGTTTGGCAACCTCAACACCAGTTACATCGGCGGAGCAGAGAATGTCGAAACACGCCTGCCCGGTAGCGGCGGCGCCTGTGATCTGGCCAGCCTCGCGCAACGGCACATTATTATTATGAATCATGAAAAGCGCCGGTTTGTGCCGCACGTGGATTATATTACCTCACCCGGTTACGGCGATGGCGGCCGATGGCGCCAAGATGTGGGCCTGCCGTGGGGCGGTCCGTCTGCGCTGATCACCACGCTGGGTATTTTGCGCTTCGAGGATGAATCGCACGAAATGACCCTTGCGTCGGTGCATCCCGGTGTTACGGCTGCGATGGTTGTTGAGAATACCGGGTGGCCGCTGCGCGTTTGCGCGGATCTCGCACAGACACCGGAGCCGTCCGAAAAGGAACTGGCCATGCTGCGGAGCTTTGATCCGCACGGCTACTGGACCGGCGCGAAGCCGACGGGGCTGTAAGTGCTTGAGGTGATCAGCGCTATCAAAGGCAAGGAAAAGAAGGCCCGCAAGAAGAAGGGGAAGCAGCCCCGAAAAACCAAAGGCGCGGCAGCGGTCAAGGCGGCGGCGGTCGCACCGGCTAATTCGTCCGCTGAAGACGCTGCTTTTAAGGAGGCGGAAAGGGCGCAGGACCCTTCCAAAAAGGACTGAGCCGTCCGACTTCATCATCGCTAGATTCTGTTCGGCCTTGCGCTTGCTGATGCTTGAGTTTTCGACGGTCCGCAACCGGAGATTGTCGGCGGTATCGTCATGTCAATTCATTTATGCATTCCGTAATAGGTGCGGTCGACCGGTGCCGCAGCCAGATCAGAGAGAATCGTCCGATCGTTGAAACACGTGTCAAAACCGCGCTTGACAACATGGCGCATTTTTAGTATTTGAGTCTCAAAAATTACCGCAACCGATAGGCTTCCATATGTTGCGGTTTGCATCCGTTTCGCAAACGACCCTAAATTTTCGCTATAGTCCCTTTCTAAAAGGTAATTCTTCAAAGCAGGGCTGGGAAATGGAAACAGAAAAACTGCTTCAAGGGAAAAGGGTGTTGATAGTTGATGACGAACCCGACATTCTCGATTCTTTGACTGAGCTTTTGAGCATCTGTATGATTGATCGTGCATCTACATTCGAGGAAGCAAAAGAGCTTCTTGAAACATATAGTTACGACGTTGCGGTTCTTGACATCATGGGCGTTCAGGGATTCGAACTTCTCCAGATTGCAAAAGAAAAAGACATTCCTGCTCTAATGCTCACCGCCCATGCCTTGAGCGAAGAGACCTTGACGAAATCCGCAGAAGAGGGAGCTTCCTACTATGTTCCTAAGCACGAAATAGTAAATATTGATTTGTTTGTCGCAGATGTTATTGAGGCCAGAGAGAAAAAGAAGAACCCTTGGGTCAGGTGGTTCGAGAGACTCGGCCCTTTTTTTGAAAAACGGACAAATTTTAGAGGTCCGAATTGGAGAGAGGATCATAAGAAATTCTGGGATGAGAAGCTCAAGCAGTTGACAGGCTATTGATAACGCTGCTTATATGTCCCTTTGGGATTCATTTTAGGAATTGTAACAATACAATTGAACTTCATTTATAAGTCGCAATTTCCTTTTATGATGGGAAAGTTAAACCAGCTTGGTGGTGAAAACGGAGAATTTGCCACCGGGACTGACTTTGGCAGAGGCAATTTCAGCAGTTTCAAACCATACAATAAGGAGGAAAAATGAAAAAAATATCCCTAATCCTGTTAGCCGTATTGCTATCTGTGAGCATGGGTGTTCTTGCCTTATCTGCGCCCGCTAGTGCTCGCGAGAAGATTCAGCTCGATTTCGCTACTTTCTGGCCGGCTGGCGACTTCCAGGCCGCAAAGGGGCACAAGATGTGGATGAAGACCATAGCGGACCGTGTTAAGGCCGAGACCGACTATGAGATCGAGTGGACCGAGTTCTATACCGTGCATCCAGCGAAGCTATTGGATGGCCTTGAGGCCGGAACTTACGATGTCGGGACAAGCGGTCCGGGTTATAGTCCTGGCGTTTTTCCCTTGTGGGCGGGTCCCCAGTACCCAGGCGAAGCTTACAGAAAGAACGCTTACACGATGTCGTT
>JASFGZ010000202.1:0-7925 GCA_050123495.1 Desulfobacterales bacterium | reverse complement strand
GGCCTTCCAACTCAGCTTTTTCGATTGGGGCATGGGCACGCCCTGGGAGTCGAAAGAGCTTATGGGGCTGCAGTGGTTTGTTCACATGCTGTCTGATAATGCGGTATGGGAATCCTTTTGGGTTACCCTCCGCTTCGGGTTCTGGGTGGTTTCCATCGAGATGATCATCGGAACCCTGCTTGCCCTGTTGCTGGAAAAACCCATCCGCGGCGCATCAATTTTCAGGACACTGTTTATCCTGCCCCTCATGATCTCACCGGTGGTTGTGGGTCTGATCTGGCGTTATTTGTTCGATGCCAGGGCCGGCATGATCAACTATTATTTGGGCGTTATCGGCATCGAGCCTATTTTGTGGTTGGCCAGCCCGGATATGGCTTTAACCTCGCTTATCATCTCCGATATATGGCAATGGACTCCTTTCATATTCATCATCGTATTGGCCGGACTTCAAGCCCTCCCCAGTGAAGTTATAGAAGCATCCCGCATGGACGGCGCCAATTGGTGGCAATCTACTGTTCTGGTCAAACTGCCCATGATAAAGACCGTTCTGCTTATCGCTTTGCTGATGAGAATCATCGATGTTTATAAGGTGGTGGAGGTGGTCTTTATCCTGACCTTCGGTGGACCCGGGCGGAGTACGGAACTTCTGGCCCTGCACATTTTTAAAACCGCGTTTACCGCCCAGCAGTTGGGCTATGCCTCCGCCATTTCCATTTTGCTGCTGGCCATCGTCACCTTACTCAGTATTTTAGTCTTGGCCTTTGCCAATCCCATGAAAGAGCAAAAAGAATGAGAGTAGGATTATGAATCGAGATTCGGCAAGAACTTTTGGGCACTATTCGCTGGTGGTTGTATTGGCGCTGCTATGCGTCGGTCCGATATATGTGATGATCATGACTTCATTGAAAGATGAGGTCCTGATGTTCACCAAGACACCGGTTTGGTTCTTTTTCCCAACTCTCAGCAACTACCATGACGTCCTTTTTGGGGAAAATTTCCTCCGATATCTGATCAACTCCGTTGTCATCGGCCTTGGTTCCACTGTCGTCTGCCTGGCCCTGGGTGGTTTAGCCGCCTATGCCATAGCCCGCAAAGAATTCTTTGGCCGGGGTTTCTTTATCTATTCGACACTGCTTATCAGAATGGTGCCCCCCGCGGTCATGGCGGTCCCCATCTTTGCCCTATGGGGGCTGTGGGGCCTTGATCAGGAGAGGATGGGGTTGTCGTTTTTCTATATCGCCATGAATCTGCCTTTCACGGTCTGGCTTCTATATAGCTTTGTTCAACAGATTCCGGTGGAGCTGGAAGAAGCGGCCATCGTGGACGGCGCAACCCAGTTTCAGGTTTTTTACAAGGTCATTCTCCCTTTGATGAAATCAGGCTACGCCGTGGCCGCCATATTCACTTTCCGCATTGCCTGGAACGAGTTCCTATTGGCTCTGATTCTCACCGACCGGTACTCCCGGACCATGCCGGTCGCCATTTCCCTGTTCCTGACCGACGAGGGCGTTGAATGGGGCCGCATCATGGCCATGGGCTCATTGTTGGTCATACCGCCGCTTGTGCTGACCTTTTTTGCGGCCAGACACATTATTCAAGGCCTAACCGCTGGGGCGGTCAAGGGATGACGAAATCCCGATCTGCTGGGATCTCACATGGGAACACAGGCTCAAAGGCGCAGGAATTTGAATAACAAAAGCACGAAATAGTGTCAGGTTCATGGTTGAAGGATTCACGCTTTGAGGTTAGCTGATGAGAAACGCGATCCCACCGCAGGCAAGACAAGCGTGAACCTTGCACGCTGAAGCTATCAATTGGAGGTTTCAGATGGCAGCTGTAACAATTGACAATGTGTATAAGTCCTTCGGATCGATCCAGGTTATCCATGGGGCCTTTGTGGATATTCAAGACGGCGAATTCGTGATCCTGGTGGGACCTTCCGGCTGCGGAAAATCCACTTTATTGCGAATGGTGGCCGGTTTGGAGACCATCACTTCTGGAGAAATCCGCATCGGCGGTAAGGTGATCAACAACGTGCCCCCCAAAGATCGCGACATTGCCATGGTCTTTCAGAGTTATGCGCTCTATCCCCATATGACCGTCGCTGAAAATATGGCGTTTTCATTGCGCCTGGCCCGGGAAAAAAAGAGCGTCATTGCCGAACGGGTCGAAAAGGCTGCTGGGATTTTGGGACTAACGGATCTTTTGGATCGTCGACCCAGACAGCTCAGTGGGGGTCAGAGGCAGAGAGTCGCCATGGGAAGAGCCATTGTGCGCGATCCTAAAGTGTTTCTTTTTGACGAGCCGCTTTCCAATCTCGATGCCAAGTTACGGGTTCAGATGCGGGGCGAAATCAAGGAACTGCAGCAAAGATTGGGCACCACAACCATCTACGTAACTCACGATCAAATCGAGGCCATGACCATGGCCGAAAAGATTGTGGTGATCCATGCGGGCGCTATCGAACAGATCGGCTCGCCATTGGAGCTCTATGACTTTCCGGTGAACAGATTTGTGGCAGGATTCATCGGGTCGCCGTCCATGAATTTCCTCAAAGGCACCATCAGGAAAGGTGATCCGAATACCTTTGAGCTGGAAAAAGGCGGGTCATTTAGCCTTGATGAAATTGCCGATGAATGGGACGGGCGTCCGGCCACCTTGGGTGTGAGGCCCGAACACCTTCGGATGACGGATGACAGCTTTTGTGTGAATGCAGAGGTCGCCGTGCTGGAGCCCACGGGTTCGGAGACTCAGATCGTAGCCCGGATAGGCGATCAGGAATTGACGGTCATTGCGCACCAACGGCTTCTGCTGAACCCAGGTGATCCCATTAAGCTCCGGCCCCGCCGGGCCACCTACCACCTGTTTGACGCAGACAGCGGCGAACGCCTGGAATTGGATTGAGGTCGTTTTGTGCTTAGGGGAGGCTTGGGAAGGATAATCGAGCGAATTTTTAATAATCAGATTTAACGAGGTCTGACACCATCAAAAATGCAGGGGACAACAGCCCCACTTTAACCAAACATCTGGAGGAAAACCATGAGTGAACTGAATATTAATGAAATAACCCGCACCCGTTGGCTGGAAGAGAATTTCCCCGAGTGGGGCACTTGGCTTAATGAAGAAATCGATGAAGAAGTGGTGCCGGAAGGCAAATTCGCCATGTGGTGGCTGGCCTGCACCGGCATCTGGTTGAAGACGGCTCAGGCCAATATTGCCATTGATTTCTGGAGCCAGGGAGGACGCCGGACTAAAAAGCAGCCGCCCTATGAGGAAATCAAGGATTTCCAGATGAGCCGCATGTGCGGCAGCAAGTTATTGCCGCCTTTTTTGCGCCTGAGCCCGCATGTGATTGATCCATTTGCCATGACGCAACTGGATGCCCTTTTGGCCACTCATATCCACGGCGACCATATCTGTCCGTATGTTACCGCTGCCGCGGTCCAGAATACCGAAGCCATTATGGTCGGCCCCGAGCTTTGCGGTGATATGTGGCGTGAGTGGGGAGTACCCAAAGAGCGAATTAAGATTGTGCATCCGGGAGACACGGTTAAGGTAAAGGATCTTGAAGTGGTGGTTGTCGAGTCCTTTGACCGCACCGTGCTTTTAACCCCACCGCCCAATGACTATGATTTCGCCACCCAGCCTTTGCCGGATATGGACGAGCGCGCGGTTAATTATGTTATCAAGACTTCGGGCGGCAGCCTCTACCACAGCGGCGATTCCCATTTCTCCACGGGTTTTTATGAGCAGGGCCAGCAGCATGAAATTGACGTGACCCTAGTCTCCTATGGCGACAACGGCCCCGGCATCCAAGATAAGGTGACCGCCTCAGACTGCCTTCGCATCGGCCGGGATATAGGCACCAAGGTCTTCATTCCTTTCCACTACGACATGTGGTCCTTCCAGAGCATTAATCCCACCGAGTTGGAAATCCTTTATGATTACAACAAACCTTTCTTGGATTTCGATCTGTACATCTGGAAAGTCGGGGGCAAGTTCATCTACCCGGACGACAAGTCCAAGAGACGGTATAACTATCCCAAGGGCGAGGAGGATTTTTTGGCGGCCAAACCCAATCTGCCATTCAAATCCTTTCTGTAGACAGCCCCGACAACCTTTCCGCTTCTCCCCGGTCCGCCTTTATCGAGGATTGGGGGGAGGGTATGGTTTTGGCGAGGAACGCATGAGGCAATTTGAAGAGATCAAAAAAATCGCCGCCATCGGCACGGGCATGATCGGCCCGGATGTTTCCTTGTGTGTTGCCATGGCCGGCAACGACGTAACCATGATGGGTCGCAATGATGACGCCGTTGGCCGTGGCAGGGCCCGGTTCGAAAAAAACCTTAAATACCTGGTTGATAACGATGTTTACAACCTCAAAGAAGCCGACCAGATAAAGGCCAGACTCCGGACTTCGACAAACCTGTCCGATGCGGTGGCCGGCTCGGATCTGGTGGTGGAGGCCATCATTGAAGTATTGGAAGACAAGCAAGCGCTGTTTAAAAGCCTGGAGGATCTCTGCTCACCGCAAACCATTTTGGTCTCAAGTACGTCGGGGCTTTCCTCCAATGACCTTGCTGCAGGTTTAAGACACCGGGACCGGGCCATGGTCATGCACTTCTGGAACCCACCCTATGTCGTACCCTTGGTGGAGTGCGTACCCAATGACAGCACAAGTGAACAAACAGTTGAAACCTGCCGCAAATGGTTGGAACATCTCGGCAAAGAACCGGTATTTCTTAAAAAAGACACAATGGGCCATATCGGAAACCGGCTCCAGCATGCCCTTTTGCGGGAATGCTTCCACCTGATGCAATCCGGCGTGGCTGATGCCCAGAATATCGACAGGGTCTTCCGCAGTTGCCTGGGACCCCGGTATGCCAGCATCGGCCTCATAGAATATATGGAGACGGTTGGTTGGGATCTGCAGGTCAAAGTGGAAAGCTATCTCCTACCCGACTTGGCCGCCGATCAGCGTCCCCAGAAGATCTTGATGGACCTTTACAAAGCCGGCACCTGGGGGGCGAAAACCAATAGCGGGCTTTATGATTGGGCTAACAAAAGCCTGGATGAGGTTACCGCCCGCCAGAATCGTCTTTTCCTGGACCGGGTGCGGGTCTGGAAAAACAACCGCTAAGGCTCGACGATAACACCTTGATCTTAAACTATTTACGGCTTTACGGCCGGCTTGAGAAGTCGCGTTTGATGGGGTTTCCCAAACCGGGTGCTTCGCACCCGCTTCCACCGCGTTGTTTTCGACGATTGGGGCACTTCGCGCCCCTGTATTTTCCCGCCGATGGCGGTAAAATCCAAGCCGCCCGCTGTGCGGGTGGTCGTTGACTCGGAAGAACTGTGTCAAGGTGAGGTGATAATGGAAATGCAAAACATCAGTCCCAGGCAACGGGTTCTTCGGAGTCTTGATCATCAGGAGTCGGACAGGGTTCCTCTGGATCTGGGGGGAATCAATAACACCTCCCTGCATGTCAAGATCGAAGAAAGACTCAAGGATCATTTGGGTTTTTCAGGGGGCGAGCCGGAGATTCGGTCCGTGATGCAACAGGTCACTGTGGTTGATGAACGCATCGCTCAACACTTCCAATCTGATACAAGGACAATCTATTTCGAGGAGGATCGTCCCTGGCAAGAGATCGACGAAGGCCTGTATATCGATCAGTGGGGGCTTCAATACAAACTGAACCCGGACGGTAATTACTATAATTTCTGCAGCCACCCCCTGAGCAGTGCTGAGACCGTTCAGGACATCATGGCTTACGAATTTCCCGAGCCACGGGCGGACGTGCGGGTGGCGGGATTGGTGGAGCGTGCCAAATCTTACGGGGGCAAGTATTGCTTGATTTTGGAGGGAATGCGGGAACCGGTCTTCGGGACCAGCAGTTGGCTCAGGGGTCATACCCAGTTCTATTTGGACCTGGTTTCCAACAAACCCATGGTCTACGCCCTTTTGGACCGCATGTTAGAGTTCTATATGGTGCTGAGCGACTTTTTGCTGGAGCGTTTGGGCCCCTATTTGGATCTTGTGAAGATCGGTGATGATTTGGGCTCTCAAAATAACTTGATCATCTCCCCGGCCATGTATCGCGAACTCATCAAACCGAGACAGAAAGCTTTATACGACCACATCAAAAAAAAGGGGAATTGCAAAATCCTGCTCCACTCCTGCGGGGCCATTCGGAAGATCATCCCCGACCTGATCGAGATCGGAGTGGATGCGCTTAACCCGGTTCAGACCACGGCCCATGGCATGCAGGCCGATGAGCTAAAGAGGGAGTTCGGCCGGGAGATCACCTTCTGGGGTGGCGGTGTGGACACCCAAAATATTCTTCCCTTTGGCACGCCAGAAGAAGTCCGTAATGAAGTAAAGAAAAACCTTGAGATATTCAAACCCGATGGCGGTTATGTGTTTGCCCAGATTCACAATATCATGCCCGAGGTGCCTGTTGAGAACATCATGGCCATGTATGAGGCCTTCCATGAACATGCGGCTTATTGATCAATCAAAGGCATTCGTCCTTTGTAGAAAAGGGGTCACGTCTGCGCCTGATTCTTCGTATTAGAACCTCGGCATGAGATGTCCCAAATGGCAAAAACGCGGAAAAGAGGAGCATTTCAGTCTTTGATTATTTTTTTTGTTACGTGATCGGAGAATAAAACCTCAAGGGCGGATAACAAAAACCATTAGAAGGATTATATCAGGATTTACACTTTAAAAGCCATTGGACGGCATCATATAGATCTTTGGCGACATAATCGGTGGAGAGACCTGCTTCGGCCAAAATGTGCTCAGCCGTCTTGCCGTTTCCGGTTCGAACCAGAATGGATTGTCCGCATCCGGCATTGAACGCACATTGGATGTCCCTGACACTGTCTCCGATCATCACGGAAGTTGCAAGATCAATATCGTATCTGCTTTGGGCTTGATAAATTAGGCCCGGTGAGGGCTTGCGGCAAGTGCAACCATCTGAAGGCAAATGGGGACAAATGAATATGTCATTTATCTTGCCGCCTTTTGATTCGATAGCCGCTTTCATCTTGGCATGAACATGCTCAAGTTCATGCGGGGATATCAGTTTGCGGGGAATTGCCGATTGGTTTGTGATGATGATTATCGTAAATCCGCTGCGCGTCAGATCTCTTATGGCCTCGACACTGCGGGAAATAAAATCGAATTCAGACCAGCCCTTGATGTAATCGGGTGAGTCCTGGTTGATAACGCCGTCTCTATCTAGAAATACAACATTGCGTAACAAATCAGTGCACTCCGCTTGCTTTGTGGAATAATGGAAAAATGGAAGGCTGAAATGATAATTTTGTAAAATGCCTTAATTTGGTTTTATGGATCTGATGACTTTTGTGGTGCTGATCCCTTCAATCAAAGGAACGATGACCACCTTGCCACCTTTTTGTTCGACGATTTCATGTCCCACCACCTGCTCGGGTGCATAATCGCCGCCTTTTACGATGATGTCGGGTTTAAAACAGCGAATCAGCTCGAGCGGTGTCTCTTCATGGAAAAAAACAACCAGATCGACGCCATTAATGCTCGATAATAGTGCGGCGCGCTCGGCCTCAGGGACAACGGGCCTGGAATCGCCTTTGAGCTTTTTAACCGAAAGATCCGAATTCAATCCGACAATCAGCCTGTCGCCTTCATCGGCAGCGGCATGCAGCAGTTTTATATGTCCGATATGAAGGATGTCAAAACAACCATTGGTAAATACGATTCTTTGGCCGTTGCGCCGCCATTCAGCAATTCGATCCTGGGCTTGATTTTTCGGAACAATTTTATTTACGCCATCCAGGGTTCTGGCCCAAAGGGCTTGTTTCAGCTCGCTTTCCAAAACGGGCTGGGTGCCGACCTTGCCGACCACGATGCCGGCCGCCATGTTTGCCAGAACGGCTGC
>JASFGZ010000201.1:0-7955 GCA_050123495.1 Desulfobacterales bacterium | reverse complement strand
CCGCGACGAGTGCCGGATCGAATATTTTTTTCAAGCTCCAGGTTGCGGCAACTTATTTCGTCCACCATGAGGTAATTGTCCAAGGTGTAGGCTTCGATACGGGTAAAGTGCTCAATTTTCTGTTTCTGGGTTTCGCGAACATAAAAAACAAGCGCTCCGGCCGCCCGCACACCGGCAATCAGCGCTTCACACCCGAATCCCTCGAGCGAAATCGTTTTAAACTGCCCGGTGAGCCTGTTATAACAGCGTTTATATTCAAATTCGCCATCCTCCAGATGGGTCATCGAAATCTCCGCCAGGGCACCACGAATGGATGCCATTTGAGGGTCGGTCTTGGATGATTCCGGCAGCAGGATCTCGCTGGGAGCGATTCGAAGAGACTCGTCCACGATAGCGCCGAGATCATCGGATTCGGTCACCCGGAAGGCACCGGTGGAAATATCCAGATATGCCAGCCCGGTTAAATCACCATGGCGGATAACGGCCAGAACAAAGTTGTTGGAACGTTTATCCAGAAAGGCGTCATCAATAATCATTCCGGGCGTAATGACCCGCACCACATCGCGTTTTACCAGTCCTTTGGCAGTCGCCGGATCTTCAATCTGATCGCAAACCGCAACCTTATAACCGTGATCGATCAGCCGGGCGATATACCCGGAAACAGCGCGATGGGGTACGCCGCACATGGGCACCGGAGATTCGTCTTTTTTGTTTCTGGATGTGAGTGTAATTTCTAAGACACGGGATGCGACCTGGGCATCTTCGAAAAACATTTCGTAGAAATCTCCCATCCGGTAGAAGAGTATCGCATCCGGATACTCCTCCTTGATGGAAAGATACTGTTTTATCATGGGAGTTAATTTAGGAGGGCTCATCGATCAATCAGAACAACGCAACTTTTTTTACCTTTAATAACACAGGGACGACCGGGCATCAAGGCGGGGTTGACTGAAAAATTTTGACTCGGCTGCAAACGATTCATTCATCCGAAATTTATCTTAAAATATAGATTTAGTATTTGTTTTATTTTAATTTAGTTAAATCTACTTTATTGAAGTGTGGCTTTAAGTTTTCATAGGTGGCTTTAATGTGTTCTGGAATAACCCGTACTTCACTAAAAACAGTTAAGGCATTGGTGTCACCCGACCAGCGCGGCACAATATGAAAGTGCAGATGTTCTTCAAGTCCGGCACCGGCTGCCCGGCCCAGATTGAGGCCGATGTTATATCCATCCGGTTTCATTACCGCTTTTAAAATACCGACCGCTTGTTCTACCGTTGCCAGCAACTCTCCCATTTCCACTTTCGTAAGCTGATCGAGCGTCGCGACATGCCGGGCCGGCGCAACCAGAAGATGGCCGTTGATGTAAGGAAACTTATTCATTATGACCAGGGTTTCCGCGCCTAAAAAAAGAGTCAGATTACCCCGGGCCTCGATTGCGTCACAGAATACACAGCGGCTGTCTTTGTCCTCAAGAATGTACTCGATCCGCCATGGCGCCCACATGGTTTTCATCGCAAGATCCTCAATTTGTCAGCTATTCAAGTTAGGGGCTACGCCCCCCGATTGGAATGGTGGAATGACGGTTGAGATAAAAATATTTACCTCAGAATATACCATGTATTTTCATTCGGTTGCGGAAGTTCCGAGCGTGCTTTAAATTTACGGCGTTTACCTTGAAAACTCAAGAGATTTTTTGGATATGGTTAAATAGTTAATTCGTTGAATAGTCAATTCGTCAGAAGATTCAATCCATTTTTAACGATTAAACCAATCAACCATTTAACCACTTAACTTTTATTTTGAAGCCAGAACCATTTAATCCTGCCTGTGGGGTCGTAGCGCGGAGCGTGAAGCCCAAAACCTTATGACCCGTTCACATCCGCTGGATCGCGGGACGCATAGAATCCGGACATTGACTCAAAAAATATTCATCCGTCATGCCTGAAATAAAATCCCGCACGATCTCAGCATTGCTGTGCTTTTGGATGTATGCCGGCGACATCCCGTTTAGAAACCTGCTAAAAATCACGGATGAATCGGCTTTGGTTTCAATATCGGACAGGTATTTTTCAAAGAGAAAACCAAAGAGCTTTTCGAGCTTGGAAGAATGGGTTTTTATCCGGGGGTTTAAGTAAATGCATTCGAGATTGAATTTTTTTAATTGTTTTAAAGCGTCGGATACCTCTGAACTGAAAGCAACGTATTCTTTTTGAAAGCTGTTTTGGATTACATCGGTTACCAGATTAAATACGATGGTGCCGTTGGTATCTCCAAGGTGTTCGACACATTGGGGGGGTAAATCGGATCGATTAATCAGATTCAACCGGATGGCATCTTCAACATCGCGACCAATATACGCTATGGTGTCGGCCATTCGAACGATACAGCCCTCCAGGGTCATGGGGACAAGGGTTGCTTGTGGATCTCTTTTCTTGACTGCGATCTCTTTATCTAATGTCTCGAAACGCTTATCGGCATCCGGTTGAAGCATCTTGTTGTGAACCTCGCCATCATGACACAAAATGCCGTCTAAAGTTTGCAGCGTGAGATTCCATCCGATGCCCTTGCGTTCTACTTTGTCCAGAAATTGAACGCTTTGAACGTTGTGTTGAAATGCGCCGATGCCATAGGTTTTGCACAGTTCGGTGAGATAGCGCTCACCGTCATGACCGAAGGGGGCGTGCCCGATATCATGTCCCAGGGCAATCGCTTCAATCAGGTCTTCATTTAAGCGCAAGAAACGGCCGATGGTGCGTGCGATCTTAGAAACCAGTTGCACATGCAGCACCCGGTGGGTAATGTGATCGTTTTTAATCAGGTAAAACACCTGGGTTTTATCGATGTAACGCGCATAGGCATGGGCATGCAAAATCCGATCGACATCAATCGAAAAGCCCTGTCGATAGTCGGTATCCCCGCGCTCCTCGGCCGCCCGGCGCATGGCATCTTTGTTCAGGGTTGCCAGGGCAGATAATCGCCCGGCTTCCTGCTCATCCAGAACGCCCCGGGCACGGTCCAGTGTATCTTCATCATATTTCTTCATTTTCAATCATGGATTCCATCAAGCTGTCGTAATCAAGACCGGCCTTTCGAAAACCCTCTCTGCCATATTTCATGTTGGCTTCTAAAACGTAATACCGGCCGTTATGCTCACAAATATCAATTCCAACATCATCCCAGCGACAGGCGCGGGCGACTCGCAGAGCCAGATTGCAGGCTTCTTCGGGGACCCCTTCGAGCTGGATGGCGCCGCCAACGGCCACATTGCTTCGGTATTCATTCGGCGGGGCAATACGCCAGTAAGCATGGACAATACGGTTGCCGATGACAACCACCCGGATGTCGCGATCGATTGGCAGGTATTCCTGAATATAAGCCGGACTCGTCAGATCGAAGTAATTGCTGAGTTCTTTTTCGGTGCGGATTAAATAAACACCTCTTCCCATGGCGGATCCCCGGGCGACTTTAGCAATAAATGGAAAATCAAAATACTGCAGGATCGAGCTTTTCTGCCGTTTTCCGTAAAATACCCGCGTTCTTGGATGACAAATCTCGAGCAACTCAAAAAGGGCGGATTGTTTAATTTTATCCTGAACACATTTATAGGTGTGATAGCTTGGAAACGTGGCTTTACCCATGGCGTCGAAAAGATCCGCATAGAAAGTGGTCGGGTAATAGATTTTATCGGCATTGCGGATGAGTTGAGCTTCTTGCGGGCTGTAATCGGCGAAATTCGCGCGAACTCCCAATGTGATCACATTCTTACAATTTCTCAAGCGCGCTTCTAATGCAATGGCTTTTGAGCGATGTCCCGGAATTCTGGATAACGGTTTCATGTTGCCCTATTGGAAAAACTGCTGAATCATTTTCAGGCCTCTTTCGGTGTGACTGCCGGACCAATAGACTTTGCCGCATTCAGGACAGGTTAGAAAGTGATCGTGGGTTTCAAAAATATAATCCGGTACCCTGCCCCACAGCGATTCTTTTTCGGCGGTAACGATCTGTATATTGCAGTGCAAACATCTTGAAAAGGGCCGAGTCTGAGCCGCCTTTAATCCAAGCTCCAGGATGATTTGTTTTAATTGCTCAGCCCAATGGTCAGAGTGAACAAAAATCAATTTACAGCCGGTAGACTTCCTGCGGATGCGCCGGGTGCGCGTTAACAGGATCCGGTCATTTTCCAACGTTTCGATAAATTCACGAGCAGCAACTTCAGGCTCATAAAGCGTGTCAAAACCCAGCAGGCGCAGCCATTTGGCCAGCCTGCCGAGGGTTTTTTCGGCTGCAAAACACGGTGTCATGGAAGCAGTTCCTGCCCCATAGTTTTAATGAAACGAGTTAACTTTTTATTAAAACCCATCTCAAAAAGGTGGATTAGGGTTCAGGGCAAGGCGCAAGCCGATTCAAAAGCGGAGCATACACGTAAGTATGTGAGCATTTTGAATCGGTTTGCAACACCGCCATGGGCACTTAGACGCCTTTTTGAGATGGGTTTTAGCCTTTGCCGCTAAGCTCCTGATAGGCCTTTTGGATCTCCTTAAAACGCATTTCCGCAAGCTCTTTAAATTCATCTCCGAGGTGTTCCAGTTTGTCCGGATGGTATTTGCGGGCGAGTTCCCGGTAGGCTTTCTTTATCTCGACTGCGGATGCGCTTCGGTCAATTCCCAATATGCGGTACGGATCCCAGGGAGTCGTATCGGTGAAATTTTGATCGTGTGAACGCGACCGCTGTTGCCCGGAATAATTACCACGGCTTTTATTTTCAAATCCACCATCGGTTTGCCGGTAAAAGCGATGGTAATTGGCGTATTTTTTCTTCTGCGATGCAAGGTATCTCCATAACAGCCCCCAGATGATCAGATCATCGATCCAGCCCCAGCCGATCATTAAATCCGGTAAGATGTCATAGGGATTAAGGGTATAAAGCCCGGCCAGTATGAGAAGAATTAGTTTCCACATTTTAAAATTGGAACGTTAAAATATCGAATAATGATAGGAATATTACCGCTTAAAAGAATTTACCCGCTTCAGTTATAAAATAATACCGATGAAATATTTTACGAGCAAGTATAATGGATCACACCATTGGGGTCAATGAAAAGCCGATTAAAAGTAAGCATTGGAGTGACAAAACAACTATCTGAAATTTAATAATTTTATGGCTTTAAGCCGCCATATTGCCGGACCGGCACTATTGGTAAAATATCATTCAAGTAAATATCCAGATTCCCGATAAAATAATTATGGCGCGATCCGAATCCCATGCATCGGCCGGTCGGGTAGATTTGTCAGTATTTATAATAATTTCAGAATTATATATCACAATCAAAGCATAAAAACTTCGCCTTTGGTCCCTGATATGATACTAAGGAAACACAATAAGGATAGCTCAACATGAAAATGCGTCAGGCGATTTTTCTTTTCGTTCTGGTGATTGTGGGGACAGGTGCCTTTTTTTTAAAAGGATATATGGACACACCTGTCGTCGTCTTAAAGGGCGGCACAGTGATTCTGGTGGACAGATCCTGGGAACGCGACGGTTTCGTTTATTATCAGGTTGAGGGTGAAACAAATTTTTTCAAATCGGTTGAAGTCGAAAGCTTCGGAAAACCGGATTTAGAATCGAGTGTGCGACATGCAAAATTTAAGCTATCCGGCCTTTTAGGCAAAACCAACGCTGACTTTAAACATTTTGCCCGGGATACATCCGATTCGATCAGCCAGAATACGGTTTGGGTTATTGGAATCCTTTCCGTCACGACCATTTGTGTCCTCCTGTTGCTGGGTGTTCACTTGGTAATGGGTCGTCGCCCGACCAAATATAGCGCTAACCGGCATCGAAGGGCGGCGGAGCTTGAAACCCCTCCTTGCGAGGAATCCAAAGATGGTATCACCCAATCGGATATCATTAACTATTTTTTAAATCTATTCAAACACCAGGTCGGAGCCGATCCACAGGCTCCAATGAATATCAAATCGTTGCCCACAACATCTTCCGGACCCAATTATGTCTACGAATTGCGCATAAAACATCGCGGCGACTGGGTCAGGCGCCGTATGACCATCGGCCCTATCGGGGAGGAGGCCGGCAGCAAAAGCAAGTGTTATTATGTCATCTATGACGCACACCTGGTGGTCAAAATACCGGCAAAACCCATTACCGAGTTTGATGGCTATATCAAAAGTATCAAAAAGGAAGGTCGGATCGTTGACAAACTGGCGCCCAAGGAATGTATTATCCCGCGGGTTTCAGTGGTTTTGAATCTTATTCACAAATTTCCCAACAGTGCCCACCTAACAGCTGACAAGCTTGAAGAAAAATACGTTGAATGGCTGCGCCGCAACACAGATTATCAGAGCTATTTAAAGATCAAAAATACGTTTGTGTTTTTCATGGATTTTGCAAAATACTATTTTCTGGGTAACATTGTGGACAATTTGCTCGATGTTAAAGATGCCGTCGCAGAGGAAATGGTTGCAAACGCCGAGACCATTTTTGACAACCAAAAATTCCGCGGGCGATATGGCAAAGACAAAGAATCCATCGGTTTTGAGATTCGACAGGTATACAACGATTGTCAGGCCGCCATTCGCCAGTTTCTGACCGATTCCGGCGTTTCGTCGGATGTGTCGATGTTCCGCATTCAAACCTGGTTCCTGACGCATTTAGCCGGCAAAACGATTGCAGGCAAGGAAGCCGGTCTTTCTGAAAATCTGGTGCAGGAATTAAATCTGGTGATAGAAGTCAATTTCACAAAGCGGATGGAGGCTGTAGCGGCCTACCGAAAAATGATAAAGGAATATGTTCATAAAATCCGATTTGAACAAAATAAGCCCCAGGTGGCCGGCATCATAACCAACCTGCTCGACCTCCTGGCATGGCTGCGCACCAGGTGTATTGCCATGCGGGATTTGAAGCCGGATAATCTGCTGGTCGCCGGCGATCCTTCAAAATACCCTCTGTTTTTAATGAACGCCGATGAATATGAGCTCGGAATCATCGATGTTGAAACCGCTGTGGACTTTGGAAAATCAGAGGGTGGAAAGGTCAACCAGCCGTTGCTCGGCGGAACGCCGTATTATGCAACACCGTCACATTTTTTTAGCAATACGGCTCTATCCGAGGCATTTAAGAATTTAAATCTAATTTTGCATTTGCAGGATTGGCACGCTACCGTTGTGATGGTTTTTAAAACCGTAACCGGTGAGTTGCTGTTTGAACGAACCGCCAAGTTTTTCGCCGACATCCGCAATTCAATAAAATCCGGACACATGCAAGGCATGCTGGATGCCGAGATTGTCGCCGACGTCAGTCGTGCGTTTTGGCGCCTTGCATTGCAAGAATTCCAGTCTAAAATGAGTCAAAAGGAAAATGCGCTGAAAACCATTTTCTTCAATATCCCCGAAAACGCAAAGCAGATGTTTAAAAACGTATTGGTTCAGGATATCCAGGCCACATCTATTAAAACGAAACAGTGCATTAACATGAATGGTCAGAAGTTTTTTGAAAGCCCGCAAAGCCAGGAGCTTTTACTCAAAGCCTCCCCTCAAAAAATCGACCGGCTACGGGCTGAATTTGAAAACAAGGTCAAAACCCTGCCAAATTCATCCGCCAATCATACATGTGTGATTCCATTCTTAAAATATCTGCGCACGCTGAAACTGCACGCCGACCAGCAAAAACAGCTCCTGAAAAGACTGGAACAGCCGAATTCAAAGCTTTCTGCTTACACCCTGCTGGCATTCATGTTCAATAACCTTTATAAATCAATGTTCCGGGAGGAGTGGTGGGTGAAGACGGTCGCAGAGAAAAATTTTTCCGATGCAGATGTGGACGAGGCAACCCTCGAGGTAACTGTTCCGAACTAGAACCCATCTCAAAAATGCGTCTAAGTGTCCATGGCGTCGTTGCAAACCGATTCAAAATGCTCACATACTACCGTGTATGCTCC
>JASFGZ010000200.1:0-7972 GCA_050123495.1 Desulfobacterales bacterium | reverse complement strand
CATGTCATCTGTCGCGGTTGAAAACCATAAAACAGGGTTTCGAGGTTCACCATGAATCAGAATATCAGAATCGGTATTATCGGTGGCAGCGGGTTATACGAGATGGAAGAATTAATTGATGTTGAACACGTCTCAATGGAGACACCCTTTGGTGCCCCATCGGATGCCTATGTTATTGGAACATTGGAAGGTATCCGGGTTGCCTTTCTTTCCAGGCACGGCAGAGGTCATCGCCTGAGCCCTTCGGAGCTGAATTTCCGGGCCAATATCTACGGGTTTAAAAAGCTGGGTGTTGCGCATCTCATCTCCGTTACCGCAGTTGGAAGCCTAAAAGAGAACATCCGCCCGCTGGATATCGTTATTCCCGATCAATTTTTCGACTGCACCCGAGAGCGCCCCAGCACCTTTTTCGGCAACGGCCTGGTGGCCCATATTGCATTTGCCGATCCGGTGTGTCCAAACCTTGCGCAACTGATCTATAAGGTCGGGGCCAAAGCCGGCGCCCCGATTCACAGCGGCGGGACCTTGCTGTGTATCGAAGGGCCGGCTTTTTCCACCCGGGCAGAATCGAATGTGTACCGTCAATGGGGCATGGACATTATCGGCATGACCAGCCTTCAAGAAGCCAAGCTGGCCCGGGAGGCTGAAATCTGTTATGCGGCTATGGCAATGGTCACCGACTTTGACTGCTGGCATGCAGAAGAATCAGAGGTAAACGTGGAGGCCGTGGTCCAAAACCTGAAAAAAAACATATCCCTTGCCAAGGAGATCATTCAGGTTGTCGTACCGAAAATTTCAGATCAGCGCAAATGTATATGTGCCCAGGCCTTGAAAAACGCAATTATGACCGAAGTCAGTGCCATTTCGCCGGAAACTCGAAAAAAGCTTGAATTGCTGGTCGGCAAGTATCTTAAGGCATAAAGCTTTGAATTCAAGGGGCTGGTTGGTTTTACAGAGCGGCAGTCGTTTTTTAAAAGCTAAATCCAAATGGAATAATGGGGATATAAGCGGCTAATGTCCTGATTTTTAATAGATGACACAGATCATTTAAGATATAAAAAGGCCGCGCTCACAGAGCGCGGCCTTTGATATTGCCGAGAATACAGATGCCACTTTTGTCCCAGGTATTAAAGCACTGTCTGCTGCCATTGCGGCATATTATGGCTTATTATCCCAGACCTCGAGATGGTCTTTTCTCATTTTGTCCTTTTCAGCTGCACTGGCGCCCCAGTTGCCGCTATAGATGGCTCCCTCCCAATCGCCATATGTCGGATTTGGAAGCATAATAAACTTCGTGCCCCACATATCGTTTATTTTGTCGACTTCAGCAGCCCGGTCGGCAATCGATTTTTTAGCAAAAACGCTGAGAAAATCATTGAGGTTATCTCCCATCAGAAAAGCAATCTCATAATCATTTGCCACCATATCTCGCCGCGGTTGTTTGTCGCTGGTATCGGTGCGCAACAGAAGATGTTTTTTATCCACATAGGGAAAACCCAGTGCCTTGAGATTCTTTTCAGTACCTTCATACCCGACCATCTTCCGGTTGGTGACGTAAAAAACTTCGGCTCCCTTTCCCTTGGCGTAATTTAAGAACTCAACGGCACCCGGAACAGCTTTGGCCTCGGCCGCAACCATCCAGGGCGTCCAGGTTTTGGAGGAATATCCAAAATCCTTACCAATAAGCCACGCCTGATAGGCCGAGTTGTCAATTATAGTTTCATCGGCATCGACAATAATGGCCACGGGTTTGGATCCCGAATAGTTAGCTAGAAAAGCATCGAGGGTCATCCTGGCCAGGTTAAAGGACTGATAGCCCAAGGCGCGGTATTCAGCTGAAGTCTGAACCCAGTTGACAGCCAGGACGGACTGCTCATTCAGATCTTTCGTAGTGTACGAACACCCGGCCATTAGACTCACGGCAACGATAACCATCACAGCTAATTTGAATTTTGTTTTGATTTTTTGCATCGAATCTCCCCCTTTCTTTTGGGTGGGTGCCCATAGGGCAATATGTAAGGACGCTCCCAAAGCATGCAATTCGTAGAGGTCGGATGCCTTGAGCGTTGATAACTATTGCGAGACAGGCGGTAATGACGGCTAAGCCTAAAGCTGGTGCGCAACAGATTGTGTTGGCAAGGATAAGAAAAATCCGGCCCATTATATTCACAGATTTAAAATAATGCAATCAACTTTTGGTAGTTTTTGGGCTCTTTTCTTGCGGCCTGCATTATGATAGAATTTCTCTTCATCCATCCTAAAAAGTAAAGTAAATAAAGAGAGGATCTAATTTGGCGATGATAAATCGTGTCATCCTGATTGTCATGGACAGTGTCGGTGTCGGCCATCTCCCGGATGCGGAGCGGTTCAATGATGCGCGAACGAATACCCTGCTGCATATATACCAGCAAACCGGAAGACTGGATATCCCCCATCTTTGTGCTTTAGGCATCGGGAAAATTGCAGCGGTCGGCTGTAAAACACAAGAAATCGTCGGCTGCTACGGGAAGATGGCCGAGCAATCGCCCGGCAAGGATACGACAACCGGTCATTGGGAGATCGCCGGCCTCGTTTTGGATTCGGCGTTTCCCACCTATCCGAATGGATTTCCTTCAGACATCATTGAGATGTTTGAAAATAAAATCGGCAAAAAGATTCTGGGGAATTATGCGAGTTCCGGAACAAAAATTATAGAAGAACTCGGCGAAGCACATCTGAAAACCGGCAGTCCGATTGTCTACACTTCAGCGGATTCCGTCTTTCAGATTGCCGCGCACGAAGACATTATCCCTCTGGGAAAGCTTTATAAATACTGCCGAATCGCCAGAAGCATTTTAAGCGGCCCGCATGCCGTCGGCCGGGTGATCGCCAGACCCTTCATGGGAACTCCCGGTAAATTTGAAAGGCACAATGCTGCACGCAAGGATTTTTCGGTGGTCCCGCCGGCGGAAACCCTGCTGGATCTTTTAGGAAAAAAAGGGTTTTTCACCGTCGGTATCGGGAAAATCGGAGATCTCTTCGGGCACCGGGGGCTGAGTGCAGAAATTCATACCAGCAGCAACGAAGATGGAGTGGACCGCATTCTGGAATCCATGAAAAAGTATCGAAAGCAAAAGGGTTTGATCTTTGTTAACCTGGTAGATTTTGATATGGTTTACGGGCACCGCCGAAATATGGCCGGCTATGCCCAGGCGCTTCAAGCTTTTGATCGGCGTATCCCGCAGATTCTGCATACGATGTTGCCAGATGACCTGTTGATCCTCACCGCGGATCACGGCTGCGATCCGAGTCATAAGGCGCATACCGATCATACGCGCGAATATGTGCCCCTGCTGGTCTATGGAACCGGGATAAAAAAAGATGTAAATCTTGGGACACGCTCGACATTTGCCGACTGCGGTCAGACAATTGCCGATATTCTCGGTGCCGGAAAATTAGCTTTCGGTAAGAGTTTCAAAAAGGATATACTGTATGAATAAAAAAGTCACTGCAGCCGTAACCGCATTAAAAAGCCATATTCGCAATCAGCCGCAAATCGGAATCATACTGGGCAGCGGGCTTGGCGGACTGGTTGATGAGATTGAAAATTCAGTCAGGGTCCGGTTTGAAGACATACCCCATTTCCCGGTGTCATCAGTCGAGGGTCATCGGGGAGAAGTATTATGCGGCGCCCTTTGCGGCGTGAGTCTTTTCGCACTTTCCGGAAGAGTTCACTTTTATGAAGGTTACGCCATGCAGCAGGTCGTGTTTCCGATCCGGGTCATGGCTGCACTTGACGTGAAAACCGTTATTGTCACCAATTCAGTTGGTGCGATTAATGCGGCTTACCAGCCCGGAGATATTGTGGCCATCAGGGATCACATCAATTTGATGAGCGACAACCCCTTAACCGGATCCAATGAGTTTGCGGATATGACAGAGGCCTACAGCAGTGAACTGAGAAATCTGGCCCAACAAATAGCAGACAAGCAGGGCTTCCGGTTGCGGTCAGGCGTATATGCGGCCTACAGCGGACCGTCTTATGAAACCCCTGCCGAAATCAGAGCGATGCGCACCATGGGGGCCGATATGGTGGGCATGTCCACCGTACCGGAAGTGATTATAGCCAACAGTCTGGGGATGAGGGTCCTCGGGCTTTCCATGATCACCAATATGGCGGCCGGCATGAGCGCAAAACCGCTTTCACATCAAGACGTCATTGAGACCTCGAAAAAGGCATCCGCAAAATTCGGCGCCCTGGTGAGAGAAATTATCTGCCAGCTTGAGAGAAGGCAGAAAAAATAAATAGAATCCATTCCGAATTCCGACTCACAAATTTTTGTGAGGAGCTGAACAAGAGATGAACGTTTACGAACTCATCAAAAAGAAAAGAGACGGCCTTGAACTTTCCGGGGAAGAGATCAAATTTCTGGTCAGTGGGTTTGTCGAGGGGCGGATTCCCGATTGCCAGATGGCAGCCTTTTTAATGGCGGTGTATTACAGAAGTATGAACACCCGTGAATGTTGCGATCTGACCAGAGCCATGGCGGAATCCGGGGAAATCGTTGATTTATCCGCAATCGACGGTTTTAATATTGATAAGCATTCTACCGGTGGCGTTGGAGATACAACCACCCTTGTGCTGGCACCTCTGGTGGCAGCCAGCGGCGGGATCGTCGCTAAAATGAGCGGCCGGGAGCTCGGTCACACCGGCGGCACGGTGGATAAACTGGAATCCATTCCCCAGATGCAGGTTGAACTCTCGAAGGATAAATTTGTCGAGATTGTGAACGACATTCATGTGAGCGTCATCGCGCAGACAGCGAATCTGGCGCCGGCCGACAAACAAATCTATGCTTTGCGCAACGTGACGGACACGATAGATGCGATTCCCTTGATCGCCAGCTCCATCATGAGCAAAAAGCTGGCAGCCGGCGCCGATGGTATCGTTCTGGATGTTAAAACCGGTGCAGGGGCCTTCATGCAAAAATACGAAGATGCCGTTGAACTGGCAAAAACCATGGTGTACATCGGCGAAGGCGAGGGCAAAAAGGTGGAGGCCTTGATTACGGGTATGGAGCAACCCCTGGGAAATGCCATCGGAAACGCCGTCGAGGTAAAAGAAGCCATTGACACCCTTAACGGCAACGGGCCTCAGGATCTGGAAGACCTGGTGCTGGAGCTGGGCAGCATGATGCTTGTCATGTCAGGTGTTGAATCATCCCCCACCGCGGCCCGCCGAGTGCTGCAGACAAATATTGCCCAAAAGAAAGGCTTAAAAAAACTGGCAGAACTTATCGAAGCCCAGGGCGGCAACTCCGACGTGATCGTTAATTCCGATTTGCTGCCGCAACCGAAAACCAAAATCGAAATCATCTCCGAAGTTTCGGGTTTTATTGAGAAGATCAATGCCCTGGAAGTCGGGATGGCAGCAAGAATACTGGGCGCCGGCCGCAAGATCAAGACGGCGCCCATCGATCTTTCGATTGGAATTCTATTGAAAAAGAAAGTCGGCGCTCGTGTTAAAAAAGGCGAGCCGCTGGCTGTTTTCTACTCAGACGGAGATAAGCAAAAAATAGATCCGGCCAAGGTCAAATTTCTAAAGGCCTATACCATCGGCGACCGGCAGGTTGAGCCGCCCAGGCTTTTCTATGCCAAGGTCTCGGCAAATAAGGTCGAAGAATTCAGCTGATCATGACAGATCGCCAAAAACAATTCGAAGCAAAGCTGAAAGAATTTCCGGAATCCGGGCGGGACATCCTGCAAACCATACCCCTGCAAGCGGGCAGGCTTTCCGCTAAGCAATGTGCCGATCTGATCAAGAATCTGGGAATCAATCCGGAGGCGCTTATGGTGCGCTTGCTCCCGCTGGCAACAATATATGCGGATGCACCGGTTTCCCAATTTCGAGTCGGCGCGGTGGCCATGGCTGGAGAACAGGGCGCACAGGATCAAGCCGGCCCATTTGATCTTTTCCTGGGGGCTAACATGGATTTTATGCATCAGCCCCTGAATCAGACGATTCATGCCGAGCAGTCGGCAACCCTGAATGCCTGGCATCAAGGTGCCCAATATCTGCAGGCAATTGCCACTTCGGAAGTGCCCTGCGGACACTGCCGACAATTTCTCTATGAGTTTGAGAAAAATGCGGAAATAATGGTGATCACCCCGGACAGGCAAAATCGCACGTATCGTAAGACATTGCTTTCAGATCTGTTGCCCGAAGCATTTGGTCCGCTGAATCTGGGGAACCGCAGCGGCTTGATGTCGCCTGCACCGCAGAGTCGCAAACTCCAATTGAAAGCTGCCGCAAAAGACCCGATCATAAACGAAGCGCTGTCATCGGCAGAAAAATCATATGCGCCCTATACCCAAAATTTTGCGGGCTGCGCGCTTGAGACTCAGACCGGAGAAATATACAGCGGCCGGTATGTCGAATCCGCCGCCTACAACCCGAGCCTGACACCGCTTCATTCAGCCATTCTATGCCTGAACATGGCCACGTTTGAGAAAAAGCGATCCATTCAACGCGTGGTTTTGGTGGAAAAGCCCACTGCCGTGCATCAGCGTAAAGTCGTTGAATTGCTCCTGGAGTCATGGGCACCCGGAATCAAGTTGGAATATTATGAAGTCATATAAATCCTAACCAGGACAATATTGAATCAGGTGGATTACGTCATTTACGCTTCAACTTTTTAGAAAAATACGAAATCCGAAGCACGCCTGATTAAATAAAATTGGCCGAAACAAATCCTAAATCCGAATGTCCCCATGACCGAAACGATAGCAGGATGCGACGTCATTGAAATCACGATCCTGTTTGGGCCATTTTAATTTTGGTCATTTGAGCTTGTTTTGGATTTCGATATTCGGGTTTAATTCTACAAAAAAATTACGAATCTCAATAAAAGTATCATGTCAGAAAACATGTAAAAATAGTTACTAATTTATAGCCTTTTAGGAGGGATGATGACGAATACGACAATCACTGCTGCGGAAATGGCTCAATATATCGATCACACCTTGCTAAAGCCGGATGCCACGCTTGACGCATTGACCAAGCTGAGTGCCGAGGCCGTCTCCTATGGATTTAAAGCCGTATGTGTCAATTCGGGGCATGTTGCCTATATCGCCGGTAAGCTTGAGGGTACTGCGGTGGCTGTCTGTACGGTGGTGGGATTTCCGCTGGGTGCCATGCAGACGCGTGCCAAAGCGTTTGAGGCTGAAAATGCCGTTGCGGAAGGTGCGGCCGAACTGGATATGGTGCTCAACATCGGTGCCCTTAAAAGCGGTGACCTTAAAACCGTCGAAGTCGACATTGAGGCCGTGCGTCAAGTCGCTCAAAACCCGATTATACTGAAAGTCATCATCGAAACCGGCCTGCTTACAGCCGAAGAAAAAATTAAAGCCTGTGAAATCACCAAAAATGCGGGTGCGGATTTTGTCAAAACCAGCACGGGGTTTTCAGGCGGCGGTGCCACCGTAGAAGACGTTGCTTTAATGCGCGAGACTGTCGGTCAAAAAATGGGCGTAAAAGCCAGCGGCGGGATTAAGGACTGGTCGACGGCTGTGGCCATGATCAAAGCCGGCGCGAACCGGATCGGCACCAGTTCGGGTATTGTGATTGTCGAAAATGCTCCGGAATCGATAGGGTCGTAGTGTCCTTCCTCTGAACCCTTAATTCAAAGACCGCATTTTAACTTGGCAGATTACCGACTAAAATCTGATACTTTTTTTGCTTAAAAAGATTATGGATTAAGACACGTCGTCCAACAAAAATATTAGCTGAAAAAATTGTATATTCGTCCTGGCTAATCTGTAAATTCATTAGCAGGATTGAAGCTTCATATTTTTCCCTTATCAGACCATACCTTGGCATTGTCCAGCAATACTTGCGATATCACTTTGAAATATGTACTTTCGACAGGGTTGACTATTTGATTGAATCCACAAGGAATACAAGTCGCAGGTTATCATCATTTGCCCATACTAA
>JASFGZ010000199.1:0-8014 GCA_050123495.1 Desulfobacterales bacterium | reverse complement strand
CTGATCAGCAAAAGGGCCTTGGCATACCGCCGTGCGATTGCCAAATTTTTCATTATGCCACCACCTTATTTATATATTCGTCAATCAGTTTATCCTGATCCTGGGCCGTGATTTCTTTTTTTAAACTTTCCTCCGCTTTCTGCAGTGAGGCTTCAACGACTTCCTGCTGTAACATCTGTTTGGCTTTGTCAAACTCATGTTCGATATTTCGTCGGGCCTGGGCTCGGAGTTTTGCCGCAGTTTGTTCGGCCTCTTTGAGAATTTTAGCCTTGGCCTCATTGCCCTGCTTGATATAGGCGTCCATGATTTTTGTGGCTTCAGCCTCCAGCTGGGATAATTTTTCATTGTATTGGGCCAGTCTTTTCTCAGCTTCGGCTCTCTGGACCTCTATACTTTCTAACTGTTCCTGAATGCCTTTAATGCGTGAGCTCAATGCCTGGGAAACAGGCTTGCGCAAAATAAACACCAGCGCAGCTGCCAGTACGACGAAGTTCATGAGCCGAAACCAATCCTGATTTCCCCATCCTTTTGAGCCGGAATCGCCGCCGGAAGCTGCCAGGGCCGCTTCAAATGACAGGAACAAAAGGGCTACCACAAGGCCATTTATAATCTTCCGGTGTTTTTTCGAACCGAACTGCCGCTCAAAACCAGAAAATTTCATTAAACTTTCCTCCCTAAAATTTTTTGGCAAATATCATTCGAAAACTCACCCACTTTTTCTTGCAAAGATGCTCTGGCGGCTTCCGCATCTTTTACAATTTTCTTACGAATTTCCAACAGTTCCGCCTGGGCCTGGGCGTTCACATCGGTGATAATCTGTTTTTCTTCTTCAGCAGCTGCCTGCAATCGTGTTTCTTTTTCTTTTAATCCTTTTGTCCTGGCCTCTTGGATACCTGATGCAAACGCGTCATCTTTTTTTTGGGCGTCTTCATTATAGGTTTCGATCCTGAGCTCAAGTCCTTCTATTTTTTCTTTTCTTTGGCGCAGGATATTTCGGATCGGCCGATATAAAATAAGGTTTAAAATCCAAATGATGAGAAGGAAATTGGCGATTTGAATGATAAGGGATCCATCAGGAAGAACGGTGATCCCGCCACCGCCTGATTCTTCCGATGCGGCTAATGCCAGAGAGGTGGTGCGCAGCACGAATACAAGGGTCAAAAAACCGGCTGTAAAACATTTGCGATACAAACCAAAAATCCTCATTGAGAAAACCTCCGTCGGAGAATGAATGCGCAAACTGGTCTAAATTGTTAATAATTTATGAAAAAGGATGGTTTGGCTCGGGCGGTCTATACCATCAGCATTAAGCCATTGTCAAAGGGTTTTTTAAAAAATTTAGTCGCCCTTGGCGTCTGTTGAAACCGAAGAAATTTTGGATGGGACCGGTGCTTTTTTAGAAGGGGTGGCTTGGAATTTCATAGTGCAATTGCCGTCGAAAATGCCGCCGGGTTTGATCGAAATGACCGCTGTCTGGACATTGCCCCCCAAGCGGCCAGGGGGATATACCTCAATCCGCTCTTTGGCATCGATGGTGCCGTTAAGCTCTCCCATAACGATGACCGCACCGGCAATAATATCTGCTTCAACGACCGCTTTCTCGCCAACAATTAATGTCCCGCCCTCGCTGCAAATTTTGCCTTTAACGCGTCCATCTATCCGGATGGAACCCTGAAACTCAATCGTGCCTTCAAAATTGGCATCAGATCCTAAAAATGTTGATATAGAATCGACTTTTTTTTCCTTTTTCATTTTTGGGTTTACCTCCTGGATTTTAGGTTTTAGATTTCGGATTTTGGATTTAAAAACAGTTGGGGCAATTGCGCCTTAAATGCAGGCCTGTTTCAATTCAAAATCCAAAATATCGCATTGCCGATCGCTGCGGTTGAGTGCACGTATTATTCGAGCATAAATCTCCGCATACTCACATTTAACAGCAAGCCGATCCCGATCGCAGTTGTCAGGACCGAAGAGCCCCCGTAGCTGACAAACGGCAGTGGCACCCCCACAACCGGCATCAGCCCCATCGACATGCCGATATTGATGAAGACCTGCCAAAAAATCATGCCGGTAATACCGACTGCCACAATGGTACCAAAGGGTTCGCGGCATCCATGCGCCACAGTTAATCCCCAAAAGATTAAGATAAGAAATAAAAAGACAAGGGTAATCGATCCAAGGAATCCCCATTCCTCTGCCAAAACCGAAAAAATAAAATCCGTGTGCTCCTCGGGGAGAAATGAAAGTGCATTTTGCGTGCCTTTTAAAAATCCTTTGCCACTCAGCATTCCGGAACCAATCGCAATTTTAGATTGGATGATGTGGTACCCGGCGCCCAGTGGATCCCGATCCGGATCCAGAAATACGAGAATCCGCTTTTTTTGATATTCTTTTAAAAAAAACCATATCAGCGGAACCAGTATGGCTCCAGAAGCAATTAAATATATAAAAGAGCGTCTTTCAATTTTCACAAATACCGTTATTGAAGCGGCGATCAACACCAACAGTCCGGCTGTGCCCAGATCCGGTTGCATTCCGATCAGAATGACCGGCAACAGGGTGAACATGAGGGGCCGGATTAATTCACGCAGGGTAAACCCTCGCGTTTTTGCATCCTTGGAATAATAATGCGCCAAACTGAGGATGACCGCAATTTTGACGAGTTCGGACGGTTGAAATGAAAGCGGACCGATTATCAGCCAGCGCCTCGAGCCGCCAACATATTTGCCGAAGAACAGAACCGCGATCAGCAATAAAATACACGCGAAATAGATCGGCTGCGCCCAGCGATCCAAAATTTTATAATTAAACAAAAACGCGGTCACCATGGCCAGCAGCCCGATGCTGAACCAAAGCGCCTGCTTAAAAAACAGAATCTTTTGAGGCGTCGGGGTCTCCGCCGTAACGGCGCTGTACAGGGTGAGGAGTCCGATACATCCAATCAAGGCGGCTAATCCCAGTAAGCCCCAATCAAAATATTGTATTAAACGTCGATCAAACATTCGTTGTCTCACTCCAGCTTCTGGTTACGGGGCACTTGCTTCTGACTTCAAATAGATCTCAAGAGTTCACGTATGTGTTGGATTAGTTTTATTTGTTTCATTGGTTGAATTAGTTGGATTAACCCGAACCAAATGAACCAATTAAACCAACCAAACCAATTAAACCGATAGTGCACCTGAACACTGACATCTAAACCCAATTTAAGACCAACGGCCCATTTACCCGCCGTCTTTGTCGGAATATACGTTTTTTTGCGTTACCAACTGTGAATTGACAGGTTTTTTACGCAAATACGTCTTTATCATTTCCTTGGCAATCGGCGCTGCGGCACCGGAGCCGTGCTCACCATGTTCAACCACAACCGCAATCGCAATACTTGGTTGTTCAGAGGGTGCATAGGCCACGAACCAGGCATGTGCTCTTAAATGGATGGGTATATCCTCTTCCGGTAGCGAATCGTCCTCTTTGCGGCTTATGACCTGAGATGTCCCCGTCTTCCCGCTGATATCGATATCGTTAAGACGACTTCCGCGTGCCGTTCCGTTTTCACCGTTTACGACTCTCCACAGTCCCAATTTTAAAAGATCCAGGGTGGATCGGCTCACCGGTATTTTTCCGACCAGCTTGGGTTCACTCTTTTGCAAAATTTGTCCGTCTGCCCGTTGAATGCTGTCTAAGATCATCGGCCGATAACGTTTGCCGCCGTTGGCCACCGCAGCGGCCAGGACCGCCATCTGAAGGGGGGTCGCAAGGTTAAAGCCTTGCCCGATTGCGATTGACAGCGTTTCACCCTCTTGCCAAGGCACACCTGTACGCCGTTTTTTCCAGGCAGCTGTGGGAATCAAACCGCGCGCTTCCTGATCAAGAAAAATTCCTGTCGGGGAGCCCAGCCCGGCAGCCTTGGCATACCAGGCCAGCCGGTCCACACCGAGACGTTGGCCGACCTGATAAAAAAACACATCGCAGGATTCTTCCACCGCTTTGATGATGTCGACGCTTCCATGCCCTCCCTTTTTCCAGCACCGGTAAACACGATTACCAAATCGATAATGCCCCGGACAGAAGAAGGTTGTTTCTGTATCGATCACACCTTCTTCAAGCCCGGCAAGGGCCGTTATAATTTTATAGGTCGAGCCGGGTGCATATTCGCCCTGAATCGCCCGGTTTGACATCGGTCTGAAGGGATTCGAAATCAAGGAACTCCATTTTTGATGGGTGATACCACCGACAAAAGAATTTTGATCGAAGGTGGGGCTACTGGCCAGTGCCAGAATGCGCCCGCTTCCGGGTTCGATGGCGACTGCCGCACCGACCACTCCGTCCAAAAGCTCTTCGGAGCGGCGCTGCAGCACCTCATCTATTGTCAGATACACATTATGGCCGGGCTCAGCATCGACTGTTTTTAAAACCCTTACGACCAAGCCGTCCGCATTCACCTCAACCTGCCGTCCGCCCCGTTTGCCCCTTAAGTGGTTCTCGTAAACCTTTTCGGCTCCGAATTTCCCGATCAGATCACCGCTACGGGAATCGGGATAGACCCCACTTTTGAGCTCCTCGGGATTGATTTCGCTTAAATACCCGATTAGATGGGCGGCACTGCGCTCATAAATATAGTGACGCCGCAAATTCACATTAACCGATATTCCCGGAAGATCAAATTTATTCACCTCAATAGCGGCCAGGGCATCCCGTCCGATATCCTGTCTCAGTAACAGCGGCTTATAGGCCGAACGGCCTTCGGTCTGCTTTATTTCGGATATGAGTGTATCCGCGGGGACGTTGATGTGCTGCGATAATTTTGCAAGTGTTGACGCTACGGGTTCCGCGTCTTTTAAGGTAATGCGCACATCAAAAGAAGGCCGGTTATCAACCAGGAGATGGTTGTTGCGGTCGTAGAGCCGCCCCCGGGGAGGATCGATACTTTGCAGCCGGATACTGTTGTTTAAAGATAATCGTCGGAACTCGTCTCCCCTCATGACCTGCAGATAAATCAGTCGAATAAAAAGCACCACAAAGGCGACCAGCACGCAAATGATAACGCCAGCAATTCGCTGTTTGTACCATTCTGTATCTGCAGTTTTTAAATATTTATCCATCTATGTTTTCGGCGCCGCTCCGGCCCCATTTAACTGAATATTAAAGCGTTTCGCTATCGTAAAAAGGCTTAATAAAAATAAAGGACCCGTAACCACGGCCCAAAAAATCTGCAGGGCAATGTTTTTAACGACTTCTGTCGGCAGTTGCTCGATAGGTCCAAAATACGAAAAGATCCCCAAAACCAAAATATTTTGTATCAAAACTGCGACAATGACGACCAAAGATAAAAAGAGCTTATTCCCCGCACGCAGATATTGTATGATCCAACGAATACCCGCAAACAGCCAAAAATAAAACGTAAGATACAGACCGAATGGGCTTCCGGAGAGATTGTCAACAATAAACCCCAGAACCAAAATAAACGGCAAACATTCACGCACCGGCAGGCAAACACTTAGAAAAATGACAAAGGGAATCAGGAGGTCATAAATTCCGCTGGTTATATCGAAATAAGACAAAAAGGTTGTTTGAACGATTATCAATAAAAGGCAGGTGCCGATGTAAAAGCAATACCTCATTGTTCACTCGCAAATGCTTCAGTTTTGAGGCGCAGGATAACCAACACCTCTTCAAGCTTTTCGAAGTCCACAAACGGTGTAACAACAATTTCATAAAAAATATCGGCGTTGCGCCCGCTTAAAGCTGATACCTGGCCGATTCGCAATCCCTTTGGATAGACACCATCGAATCCGGACGCAACGACCGTGTCGCCGACTCGGACATCGTTTTTACGCAAAACAAATTCAAATCGGAATTGATCTGCGGAGGCCCCTTTAATAATGCCCCTTGCGCGCGAACGTTGCACCAATGCATCTACGGCACTGTTTCGATCAATGATAAGCATCACTTTGGCATAACGATCAGAAACTTCGATTACCTGGCCGGCGATTCCCTGAGGCAAAACAACCGGCAGCCCCTTTTGTAACCCATCCGCTTTACCTTTATCAATGATAACCGTTTTAAACCACATCGACGGGTCTTTCCCGATAACCTCGGCTGCGACGACCCGATTCGTCAGGGATTTCTGAAAAGTCAACAAATTGCGCAGGCGATTATTGGCCAGTTTAAGTTCATTCCATTGATTATTTTTCTCAATGGCATCATTTAAGGATTTTTTTAATTCTTCATTTTCCTGAGAGACCGAAACCAAAAAAAAGTAATGCTCCCAGATACCTCGAGCAAAACGGACCGAGCGGGTTACAAGTTCTTGGAAGGGCGCCACAAAAGAAAGACCGACGCGGCCGAACCCAAAAGTTGATTGGCTTTTGCTGGTTACCGAAAGGAGGATTACATTGACGGTGATCAGAATGACCCCGCCAACGATCAGAACCATCTTTTTGGAGAACATAAAGCTTCGCTTACTTTATTGAGACCCGGAGATTTTCGGAGACGCGGGATCAGTTGACCACAACTTCTTTGAGGATATCAAGGTTGTCCAGGGCTTTTCCCGAACCCATCGCCACGGTGGATAATGGATCCTCGGTAACCGTAACAGGCAAGCTGGTCTCCTCTCTGATTAATTTATCCAGATTCTTAAGCAACGCTCCGCCCCCTGTTAGAATGATACCCCGATCAACAATATCGGCAGATAATTCAGGCGGCGTCTGCTCCAACGCAATTTTGACGGTCTCAATGATCGCGTCGATTTGTTCAGAAATTGCAATTCGGATTTCTTCTGAATCGATCGAAAGAATTTTTGGAATTCCAGAGGCAAGATCTCGACCTTTAACTTCAATGGTTTCTAAGTTCTGAGAATCCGGATAGGCATTACCGATCGAAGTTTTTATCGTTTCTGCGGAGCGTTCACCGATCAGTAGATTATATTTGCGTTTGATATACTGGATAATTGCGGAATCCATCTTATCGCCGGCCACCCTAACCGATCGGCTATAGACAATCCCCTTTAGAGAAATCACCGCAACTTCCGTCGTCCCGCCGCCGATGTCCACTACCATGTTACAGGTCGGTTCGGTGATGGGAAGTCCGGCCCCGATGGCCGCTGCCATCGGTTCTTCAATCAGGAACACCTCACGGGCGCCGGCGGACTCAGCAGATTCCCTGACCGCACGCTTTTCAACCTGCGTAATTCCTGAAGGTACGGCGATGATAATTCGCGGCCGTACGAACGTCCGGCGATTATGCACCTTATGGATAAAATGGCGCAGCATGGCCTCGGTCACTTCAAAATCGGCAATAACCCCGTCACGCATCGGGCGGATCGCCAAAATATTTCCAGGCGTCTTACCCAGCATGTTTTTGGCCTCAACGCCGACGGCCAGAACGCGATTTTTGGATCTGTTGCCCGTGCTGATAGCCACCACCGAGGGTTCACTTAATACGATGCCGCTGCCCTTAACATAGACAAGGGTGTTGGCCGTGCCCAGATCGATGGCCAGATCATTTGAAAACACCCCTAAAATTTTGTCAAAAAATAAATTCATTCGGAAAGGCCTCGTTAGAAAGAATAATTTAAAAATTCAACGGATTACTACCAGATTTATTGTAGCATGACAAGCAAAAATAATCACCAAAAAATTCACCCGTCCATCGTTTTCCTGACCGCATCGTGCAAAACGGGCCTGAATTGTTTAATATCTTCGTTCTCACGCGACGGGTGCACGCGATTGGTCAACAAGACGACAATCACAGATCGCTCCAGATCCATCCAAAAGGATGTTCCTGTAAATCCCAGATGCCCAACGCTGTTTTGCGAAAAGCCGCGCCCACAACTGGAGCCGGTTTCGCTGGGCGTATCAAATCCGAGGGCTTTGTCTGTTCCGGGCAGTCGTTTGAAAAATCGATGCAGGAGATCTTTATGAAATAGGGCGCTTTTTCTTTGGCCGCGATAAATAGAGAGCAGTTCAACCAAAAGCCGATAAATGTTGTCAGCCGTTCCAAAAAGACCGGCATGTCC
>JASFGZ010000198.1:0-8022 GCA_050123495.1 Desulfobacterales bacterium | reverse complement strand
ATCCGGTAAAAGCCCGTAAAGCGCCCCCTGGACCCCGGTGTAAAAGGAGCTGATCCCGAAAGAGATCAGCTTGTAGCGGGTCAGATTCACACCGATGACCTCCGCCGCGATATCATTATCGCGGACGGCGATGAAGGCGCGGCCCATAAAAGAGGAGATAATGTTATAGGTAACCAGGGTAAAAAGCAGTGCGATGAAAAAATAAAAATAATAATTAAAGCTGATCTGGGAAAGCCCGAAGAGCGGGGATAATTTGGTGATAATCAGCCCCATGCGACCGCCCGAGAGCATCTCGGAATTCACAAAAATCTGATAGACCGCGACCCCGAATCCCAGGGTCGCAATCGCCAGGTAAGGCCCCTTGAGACGCAGAGATGGAATGCCGACCACCAGACCGAAAAGCCCGGCGCTCACACCGGCCGCTAAAAGACCCAGGGGCCAGGGGATCCCGAAACGGGCCAGATGCCCGAAGGTGAAGGCGCCGATGGCCAGAAACGCGGACTGGGCAAAAGAAATCTGACCGGTATACCCGATCAGAAGATTTTGCCCCAGAGCGCCGACCGAATAAATAAAGATGACGGTCGCAATGGTAATCCAGGAATCGGAGAAATACCAGGGAAACAGCAGCAGGCCGGCCATCAGGACGCCGACCCAGACGCGGGTCCAAGGCCGGCGGATGAGCTGCAATTCTTCGGCATAGCTTTCGATGAGATCCATTTGGTTGTTATCCTCGGTAGAGACTTTCGATCATATCGGCATAGCGTTTTTCCAGAAAGCGCCGCTTGACTTTTTTGGTTGGGGTAACGTCGCCGTCCTCCTCGTAAAATCGTCTGGGCATCAGGGCGAATTTTTTGATGGTTTCGACTCTTGAAAGGGTTTTGTTAACCCTGGCGACCTCGCCGTCGATCAGCTTTAATATCTCCGGGTTCTGGGTCAAATCGGCAAAGGTCGTAAAGGGAATCCGCTCGTCCTGGGCGTATTTGGTGACGTTGTCTTCGTCGATCAGAATCAGGGCGGTTAGAAATTTGCGCCGATCTCCGATAACCACCGCGTCCTGGATATAGGCGCTGAACTTCAACTTGTTTTCAATGAAAGCGGGAGTGATGTTCTTGCCGCCGGCGGTGATAATAATATCTTTTTTTCGATCCAGGATCTTGAGAAAGCCGTCATCCATGGCGCCGACATCGCCGGTGTGAAGCCATCCGTCGACAATGGTGGCGGCCGTCAGTTCGGGATCTTTGAAATAACCTTTGAAAACGTTCGGCCCTTTGACCAGGACTTCTCCATCTTCTGCAATTTTAACCTCCAGGTCCGGAATCGGTTCGCCGACATATCCTCGCCGCGGTCGGTCGAGGCGCTGGATCGCAATGACCCCGGTGGATTCGGTTTGGCCATAACCTTCTCTCAAAGGGACCCCCAGGGCGTTATAATAATCAAATAGTTCCGGCGAAGCCGGCGCCGCCCCGCAGACGGCAAAGCGCAGGCGCTCGAGGCCCAATTGCCTTTTTAAATGATACAGGACCAATCCGTAAAAAGGCCAGTAAAGAAGACTCCACAGAAAGCGTTCGGGTGTATTTTTAGGGGTGCGCACATACCGCAGACCGATGCCAATGCTGAGACGGTACAGGATCTTTTTGAGGATCGTGGAGTCCGACATGCGGATCTCGATCATCGAAACCAGTTTTTCCCATATCCTGGGAACATTGGCAAAAACAGTGGGGGATACTGCCTGCAGGTCCTGGCTCAAGGTATTTATACTTTCAAGGAAATTAACGGTCGATCCGCCCCAGATGGCCGTGAACAGCGAAACGAGATTTTCGTAGATATGGGCCAGGGGAAGGAAAGAAAGCATTTCGTCGCTCGGGTAAGCCGCGATCGCCGAGGTAAATGAGCGGGTTAATGTCAGGATATTGTAATGACTGATCATGGCCCCTTTGGGCCGGCCGGTGGTGCCCGAGGTATAAATGATCATGGCGGTATCCTCGGGATCAATAGCGGCCATGCGCTCGGAAACACATCCCGGATGGGCGTGCAGGTATTTTTGGCCCTGCTTCATGAATTCGTCGTAAAAAATGATATTTTCATGGGAAAATCCCCACAGGCCTTTGGGGTCCCAGACGATTACTTTTTTGAGATTGAGCTCCGACTCGACCTGCAGAACCTTGTCGACCTGTTCTTCGTTCTCAACAAAGAGGACCGCAGACTCCGAATGGCCGACAACATAGGCCACCTGTTCCGGCGCATTGGTGGAATAGACGCCGCAGGTCGCACCACCGATGGACATGGTTGCCAGATTGCAAATCAGCCATTCCGGCCGATTATCTCCCAGAATGGCGACACGGTCTCCACGCTCAAGGCCCATGGCATGCAGCCCCGCGGCCGCTTCCCGGACCATTTGCCCGTATTCGTTCCAGGTGATGCGATTCCAGATGCCGTATTCCTTGCGCCTGAGCGCCACGCGGGTTCCCCGGGCATTCACCTGTTGAAAAAAAAGATCAGGAAAACTCGATGCCATATGCTTCACTACCAGGTCCTCCGTTTCTTATACAGCCGCCATCCTTTGGGTGAAATGGTCTCCCGCCCCAATCCCAGGTAAAGTTCCTGCACGTCTTCATTTTCCTGCAGGTCTTTAGCCGTTCCTTCGAGCACGATTCTGCCTGTTTCCATTATGTATCCGAAATTGGCGATGCCCAGCGCCATTTTTGCATTCTGTTCAACGAGCAGAATGGTGGTGCCGGCCCGGCTGATTTTTACGAGGGCTTCGTACACTTCCCGGGCGACTTTCGGTGCCAATCCCAGGGAGGGCTCATCCAGCATGAGCAGCTTGGGGCGGCAGAGCATCGCCCGTGCCATGGCCAGCATTTGCTGTTCACCGCCGGAAAGGGTTTCAGCCTGCTGCTTGGTTCGCGCTTTGAGGATCGGAAATAGTTTATAGATAAATTCAAAATCATCCAGTATGTGCTTGTCTCTGCGGCCCCAGCAGCCCAGATCCAGATTTTCCTTCACAGTGAGCTCCCTGAAAAGACCGCGGTCCTCGGGTACATAAACGACTCCCAGGCGTGAGATGTGCTCCGGTGGCAGACGGTGGATGCGCTTTCCCATAAATTCAATGGACCCCTTATTGGGCTGATCCTTGAGAAGCCCGGCAATCGTTTTGAGCAGCGTGGTTTTGCCCGCCCCGTTGGGCCCCAAAACCGCAAAGATCTCCTTTTCCTTCACCTCCAGGGACAGTCCGTGCAGCGCGTATATACGATCGTAGTAAAGGGTTTCGATGCTGGCAATTTTAAGTAAAGCTGTCATAATATTCTCCAATTCGAAATGTGGGTCGACAGAATGTCTTTTAATTCCGCACTCCGTATTCCACATTCCGAATTGTTAGAAGTGGTTTCAAAGCCTCAGATCCGGTTCAAGGCCAAGGCGTCCCGCGAATTTAAAGCGGAGCGTACACGCTAGTACGTGAGCATTTCAATCCGCGGGACAACGCAGCCATTGGCGCCTTTTGAGCGCCTCAATTAATCGTTCAATTAGATGCGAAATCCCGCTCCATTGAGCGGGGAGATGGGGTTTTGAAACCATTTCTAGTCTTCCCCCAGATACGCCTGGATCACCTCGGGGGTTTGTTGCACCTCCTGCGGGGTGCCCTGGGCGATTTTGATGCCATAATCCAGTGCGATCATGCGATCCGCCAACCTGGACGCGATTCTGAGATCATGTTCCACCAGGAGAATGGCGACCTTGTATCTGCCGTGGATTTCCGTAATACGGTAAGCCGTCTCTTCCTTCTCTTCCGAGGTCAGACCGGCAATGGGTTCATCCAGCAGGAGCAGTCGAGGGTCCATGGCCAGGGCGCGACCCAGCTCGACGCGTTTTTGAACACCATAAGAACAGTCGGAAACCCGGGCTTGGCGGAATGGCTGGAGATCCAGGAACTCGATGATCTCTTCGACCAGCTTCCGGTGGCTCAGCTCTTCTTTCCGAATCCGCAGAAAAGCATGCACTGGATTTTTGCGGAAATGGATATGCCTGCCCAGAAGCAGGTTGTCCAGGACGGTCATATGAAGGAATAGGCGCAGGTTTTGAAACGTGCGGGCAATACCCCTCTGAGCAACGGAGTCGGGGGAAAGTCCCTGCAGGCTCCCCCCCTCAAAATTAACTTGACCCTCATCCGGTTTGTATACGCCCGAGATACAATTGAAAAGGGTTGTTTTACCCGAACCGTTCGGCCCGATCACCGCCAGAATTTCCTGGGGTTCAACTTCCAGGCACACCTCAGATAGGGCCGTTATTCCCCCGAAGCGGATGGATAGATCATCTACTTGCAGCAAAGACATCGGTTAAAACCTGGGCGGGTAGATGATGAAATCCGTAATGGGCTGGTGCTTGCCGTTTTGAGCACGGGCAAGCCGTGAGCCGTTGAGTCCGTGGTGGCGGTTGGGCCCGTAGGTTACCACTGCGCCCCCCGCAGGGGTTTGCCAGCGTTTGATGCTTTCCATGGCCTTGATCATTGAATCGGCTGTTAAATTTCGACCGGCCCTTCTGAGACCCTCCACCAGATGCATCATGGATGCGGCGCCGAAGACCGCAAAATTGTCCGATGGGATCTTGGAATTGATCTTCTTTATTTGGTCCAACGCGCGATTTGTTTTCGGATCGGAGCCGATAGCCCCCAGATGGGCAGGTAGAGCGGGGTAGACACCCTCCCAGAGCTCTCCGCATAGCTTGTACAATATCGGGTCACCCAGTGGGAAGGAAGTTATGATCTTGGGTCGATAACCGACCTTGGCCGTTTCCTTGATAATGTTGGCGCCATGGGTCGGGGAGGGATAGAGGATAAGGGTGTCCGCACCCGACTGCTTCAGCTTGAGCGCATGCGTGCTCACCGTTCGGTCGGTCACCTCATAGGGGATCGCTGCGGTCAGTTTGGCTTTGGCGGACAGCCGGGCCAGCGCTTTTTTTACACCGGCCATGCCCAGTTTCCCGTAATCGTCATTCTGATAAAAGACCGCCAATTTTTTGCTACCCTGCCATTCAACCGCAAAATCGGCCAGCCATTCGCCCTCGTCTTCATAGTCCGGATAGGCGATAAATACATATCGCAGTTTGTCTTTGGGCCACTCCAGCCACATGCGGGTATTTCCGTAAGCATTGATCAACAGGACCTTATTTTCCGGAAAAAAGTCCCGGGTCGTGTGGACCACCGCGGTTCCGAGCAGTCCGCAGACGGCGAAAATTTTGCCTTTCATCTCCTGCAGATTGGCCAGGGCCCTGGCGGGGTTGTAGCCGTCATCTTTTAAGATAACTTTGATTTTGCGGCCGTGGATCCCTCCCTGGGCATTAATGTGGTCCGCCCATGCTTTGGCACCCAGACCGGTGCTGCCCCACAGGGCCGCGGGCCCGGAAAGCGGTGTTGTCAGGCCGACGACCACCTCGGTGTCGGTTACACCCGTGACTTTCGGACCGGCCGCAGCCATAGATGGGATCGCAAGGATAATTACCAGCAGAAGTCCAATCCCCAACAATTTCTTGTTCATGTATACCTCCCTTCAATTCAAAAATATTATAGATTCAATTTTTAAATGATTCACATTAGGAGAATGCTGTTCACTTGTCAATTTAAAACCTGATCTCCGAAATTGATTTTACCTGAACCGAGCATTTCCTGAAGCCTGTAACGATTAAGCCAATAAAAGCGTTGACAATAAATACAGATTTGATTATATAAAGACCGGTCGGTATAAAAATTTCAGGAAGGAAAAGTATGTCGGCAAAAGGTGCGCAAACACGTCAAAACATCATTGAAAAATCCCTGCAGCTTTTTTGTATCAGGGGTTATTACAATACCTCGATCAATGATATCCTGCAGGCCACCGGTCTGACCAAAGGAGGCCTATACGGGCATTTTTCCAGCAAAGAAGATATCTGGTATGCGGTTTATGAAGAGGCTTTGACGATCTGGAAGGCGGTTGTCTTTAAGGGGATTCAGTCCAGTTCCGATCCCCTGAAACGAATTCAGACCCTTATCGAAAACGATATTAGAAATAAGCTCGGAAATAACGTATTTGAAGGCGGCTGCTTTTTCCACGGCATGCTGGTTGAGCTGTGCGGTCAATCGGATGGCATGCGTGATCACGTTTTGCAAGGGTTTACCCAGCTGGCCGGATTGCTGTGTGCCTGGCTGGAGCAGGCCGATCAGCAGGGAATGCTCAAAGCGGATCTGAATTTTAAGGAGATCGCCAACTATATTATTATTTCTTTAAACGGCGCGGCCGCCTTATATGCCGCCAACCGCGATCCCGCCATCCTGGATCAGACCGTCAGCCAGCTGCGCTTCTATATCCGGCAGCTAAAAAAATAAAAATTTCTTTAAAAACCGTATTTCTTATTTTCCTTATTAATTAATATACCGACCGGTTTTTATAAAATTATGTCCACCGCTTAAAATTTCCGTATTTTTAGCTTTTTAAACCAACCGCTATTCTATTTCCCTTAAATCGCATGCCCGCCTCTGGCTTTTCTCAATTTGTCCATTTCGGGCAGATTTATCTCTAAAGTTCTTTGCGCTACCAACCGAATGAACAGGAAGAACCCCCGGATCAATCCTGTCCGCTGCCCGATCAGTTTAGGCTTTTTCAATTGCAAAGGTCCGAAAGATTTAAAAATACGGTTTGAGCTGGAAGTTTTGAAAGATGAAACCGGATCAAATTTTTAAGCGACTGCCGCGACGTCGCCCGCAGCTCTTAGGTGTCGTGATTTTCACTATCTTAATGCTGTCGGCCAACCCGGCGTGGTGCGAATACCGAGATTTTGAAGACCACATGGTCTCCCTGCTCAAGTATTCGGCCGGTTTTGCCAGCGCCTTTTTGATTCACGAAGGCGCGCATTTTCTGGCTGCGGAAGCCAACGGCACCGACATGGACTGGGAGCTGGGCAACTATAATCAACCCCTGGCTTTCGCGGAAGAAACCGAAAGTGATACCGACGGGCTGATTATAAACTCTGCCGGCCTGGTGACCCAGGCGATCGGGGCTGAAATCATTCTTCAGGTTGACAGTATCGATAAAAACGACGACTTCGTCCGCGGCATGATGTACTGGAACATTCTAAATCCCCTCTTTTACGCCCTTGATTACTGGTTTATCCATCATACAAATTCTACCAACGGAAATAGTTATCAGGGCGACATCCAGGGTATTGAGCATTATTCCGACGAGAAGACGGCAAATATATTTGCCGCCTCCATGGTGGCCATTGCCGGTATTCAGGGATACCGCTTTCTCAAAACCCAGGACTGGGCGCCGGATTGGCTCAAAGATGACGCCCAAAATCTAAACTTTGCCCCGACCCCATCCGGCGGCTTTTCATTCAGCTACACTATCAATTTCTAATCGATCTTGCCGGCCTTGCCGCCTACCCCATATTAAAGTTTTTAAGCAGGTAAGACGATATAGGGTATAGGGACAAAAAGTCAGTTGACGAACGATGCTCGCGCCTGCTGATTTCCCAATTCGGCCTTAGGGAGACGCAACATGAAAAAATTACTCATCATCGTGGCAATCATCTTGCTGCCCTCCATCGCTCTGGCCTCATTTTCAATCCAGTTTGACAATACAACCGACAAAAAAATGGTTTACCTGCTCTATTGGATCGATCACACGTATGACTGGCCGCTTCCGTTTAACCTGGCCGGCGGTGAGCTGGACGCACAGGAAAAGATCGATCTTAAAGTCAGCTACAAAAACGGAAGGTACTTTGTCATTTGGAGCGATAAGGGTGAATGGCAAAACAAATTGATGTTGAACGTTAATGCCGGTGTTACTTCGGTAAAAGTGACACCCGAAAAAGGCAATATGCAAAAATAAGGGAAAAACCTCTAATATATATTCGTTGCGGCAAATGCGTCCGGCCGTTTCGTGTTTGGAAGTTGTTTCAAAATCTCAGATCAGGCTCAAGGGCTCCCGCAAATTGCGGGATTTCACATCTTGATTTAATACATTAAGGTGTTCAAAAGGCGCAGGCCGATCG
>JASFGZ010000197.1:0-8030 GCA_050123495.1 Desulfobacterales bacterium | reverse complement strand
CTTCCAAGACCGTGCCAGCATTGTGAAGGACATCATGGACATTCTCCCTGTGTGTCGGTTTGTCCGGCGACTGCCACGGACTATGATATGGAAACCGGAATCGTCAGCCAGATCTATCCCCGCTGTTTTGGGTGTCGATACTGTATGGCGGCCTGTCCTTACCATGTGCGCCAATTTAACTGGTGGGATCCGATCTGGCCGGATGGAATGGAAAAAATGCTAAACCCGGGCGTATCGGTGCGCATGCGGGGAGTTGTAGAAAAATGCAGCTTCTGTATCCAGCGTTATCAGTTGGCTAAGGAGCAGGCTTATATGGAAGGCCGCCGGGAAATAGAGGAAGATGAGTATCAAACCGCCTGTACCGAGGCATGCCCGGCCGGAGCGATTACATTTGGTGATTTGAATAATCCCGAACATGCCGTTCATCAAATGGCGCAACCGGATCCCAAACATGAGGGCCGGTCGAAGAATCCCAGGGCTTTTCGTCTATTGGAACGACTGGGGACCAACACGAAGATCTATTATCTCTCCAGCCGGGAGTGGGTCAGAAAAGCCGGTGACAATTATCTGAAAGCCGAATTTAAAAACAAAGCACACAGCTGATTTAAGAACGACTGTTTTTAGTTCGATACTGGCAATCTTTTTAATCTAGGAGCACGGAACTTATGGATTCTGCATTAATTCCCAAAGGGGTTAAACGCTGCCCCATCTGGCAATTCGTCCTGTGGATTGGCGCCAATGGCGCGGTTCTGGCCTGGGGTGTCTTTGCCATGTTGCTTGTCTACATAAAAGGGCTCAATCAGACCAACATGAACAACGCTTACGGGTTTGCGTTGTGGATCTGGGCTGATCTCACAGTGATCGCCTTGGGCGGCGGGGCCTTTTTTACCGGTTTTTTAAGGTACCTCGCGGGCAAGCATGAAATCAAAAATATTATTAATTTCGCCGTGCTCATCGGGGTCATCTGTTACACTTCGGCGCTGCTGATTCTTGGTTTCGATGTCGGACAACCCTTGCGGGGATGGTTTATTTTCTGGCATGCCAATGTTCATTCCATGCTGACCGAAGTGGCGTTCTGTCTCTCTGCTTACTTGATTGTGCTGATCATCGAGTATGTTCCGATTGTCCTGGAGAATCGCCAGATTGACAAGGTGCCCTTTTTCCACAATCTGGGCCACAACATGCACGAAATCATGGCGGTGTTTGCAGCTACCGGTGTTTTTCTCTCCTTTTTTCACCAGGGATCTTTAGGCGGTGTTCCCGGCGTCCTCTTTGGCCGCCCCTTTGGCTTTCGCGAAGGCGTTTTTATCTGGCCCTGGACATTCTTTTTATTCACCTGGTCCGCCGCCGCCGCCGGACCCTGCTTTACCATTTTGATAACCAAGCTGACTGAAAAAATAACCCGCAAAAAACTCGTCAAAGACAATGTGATCGAGCTCTTAGCCAAAATTTCCGGCTGGATGCTCTTGTTCTATATTATCGCCAAGATCGTGGATACCCTGTACTGGGCCAATGTCACCGCGCCGTCAAAAGGGTTCACTTTTCTGGAATTTTACACCAACAATCCTGGGTCATGGTACGGTCTCTGGATCCTGATTTTAGAAATTGGCATCTGTGGTGTCCTGCCGGCCCTTATACTGATTACCGACAAAGGACGCAAATCCCAGGCAACCCTTTGGCTGGCGGTCTTTTTGGCAGTGTTAGGCGTCTGCCTCAATCGCTGGGTGATGGTGTTGCAGGTCCTGGCCATTCCGGTGCTGAGCTTCGAGAGCTGGGCGATGTATTTTCCCAGCTGGCAGGAAATTGCCACCACCATTTTGCCGGTGGCATACGGCGTTATTATGATTTCGACATCGTATCGGTATTTGCCGATGTTTCCCCAGGAACAGGAATTAAATCCCATTGATGCACCGGCAGCTGAGGTTCAGGTTGCCGAGCCGGAGGCGGAAACGACCGATGCCGGTCCCGAACCCGAATTGAGTCCGGCTGAATCATAGATAGCCTAACCGCTACGAATAAATCGTATGGAGGAAATACATGTTTCCATTTAGTTTTGAATGGATTTGGGATCCAAGCCATTTGGTGTTCCATGGCGGGCTCTGGTATGCATTGACGATCATCGGCCTGGGGGTGACCTTTTGTATCATCAAGGCAGTTTATGATATCAGCAAAGGTAAAGGCGGGCACCGCCACTGATCTCAAAACCGATAACCGTCAAAAAGCGCTTCCGTTGTCACACTCGGGGAGCGCTTTTTTATTTTAACGCCTCCATCACAATTTAGATAAATGTTATGGTAAGGTTTTATGACCAAGAAAACACGAAACTGATTGATTTCGTATTAGCTTAACCCTATAGAATAGGTCACAGATCGGCACAGATCTTCTCCGGTTTTAGGAATAATACGTTTTACGCCATCACGGTGCCTAAAATATTAATCAATCTGTGAAATCTGTGTTTATGCGTGTCTCATTTTGAAATCGTGATAAATACATTTGTTTGGCTCCGGCTTGGCCGAATGAGGGGTTTGTATGGATAAAATCCTGGTAGAAGGCAGGCGTTCGTTGAAAGGGCAGGTGCGCATCAGTGGCGCGAAAAATGCCGCCCTGCCGATTCTGGTATCCTCCCTGTTAACCGAGGGATCGAATACGTATTCAAACGTCCCGGATTTAAAAGACATTGCAAGCATTAAAGAGCTGCTCTCTAACCTCGGCGCCCGTACGGAGACACAGGGCAATACGGTATACGTTGATACAGGGCGTATCCTCAGCTATGAGGCACCTTATGACGTGGTGCGCAAGATGCGGGCGTCCATACTGGTTTTAGGGCCCATGCTGGCCCGATTGCAAAAGGCCAGAGTTTCTCTGCCGGGCGGATGTGCCATCGGTGCTCGCCCGATTAACCTTCATCTGAAAGGATTAGCCCAACTTGGTGCCGATATTAAACTGGAACACGGGTATGTCCAGGCGGAAGCTAAGAAGTTAAACGGCGCCGAGATTTATTTTGATACCGTAACGGTTACCGGCACTGAAAACCTGATGATGGCGGCTGTTTTAGCCGAAGGCACCACCATTCTGCGCAATGCGGCCCGGGAGCCCGAAATCGTCGCGCTGGCTGAGACCCTCAATAAAATGGGAGCCGATATTCAGGGAGCCGGAACCGCCGTTATGACCATAAAAGGGGTAAGCGCTTTGCAGCCGGTAACGGTCTCCATTATTCCGGATCGAATCGAAACGGGCACGTTTATGATTGCCACTGCGCTGACCCACGGCGACGTTACCCTGGTGGATTGCGAGCCCGATCACGTCGGGGCCTGCATCCACAAATTGCGACGTGCCGGTATCCAGATCCATACCCGTCAAAAAAGCATCCATGTTGAAGGAACTGATGAAATTATCAGTGTGGATGTTAAAACCCAACCTTACCCGGGATTCCCGACGGATATGCAAGCTCAATTCATGGTGCTGATGAGCATTGCCAGCGGCACCAGCATGATTTCCGAGACCATTTTTGAAAACCGCTTTATTCATGTCAGTGAATTAAGGCGCATGGGTGCCAATATCAAAATTTCAGGCAATACCGCCATGGTTAAAGGTGTATCCGGCCTATCCGCAGCCCCCGTGATGGCCACCGATCTTAGAGCCAGCGCGTCGCTGATCCTGGCCGGCCTGGTGGCTGAAGGCAAGACGGTGGTGAATCGCGTTTACCATCTGGATCGGGGTTATGAGGCCATCGAGCAGAAGTTCTCCGAATTGGGAGCCGCCATCAAGCGCATAAAATAAAACTGCTGGCATCCAAAAAGAACAACGAACCACCGACCACCGACAACGGATAAAACCATGCACAGGCAGGTTTATTCACGCCCAATTGTGCCGCTGCTGATATCATTGATAGGCGGTATTGTTTTGGGGAGTCGATTTCCGGGCTATAAAGTGGGTTTACTGGTTATCGTTTTTTTAAGTGCCGTTTTAACCGGGGTCAACATCCGGCGCAAAAAAGCAGTTGCAGTGACTCCGATTATTCTTTTTGCGCTTCTGGGATATGCCGCCATCCAGCCCTGGGTATCACCAAACTTTTCTCCCAATCACATTCAGCATTTTTCAGATGAAAGTCGCTGGCAGGTTGCCGGGGTCGTGGACTCCCATCCGGTCGAATTTAAATATTTAAAAAGATTTGTTTTGCGTGCAGAGACCTTGCGCCACAAAAAAACAGCCCATCGGGTCACCGGAAAGGTCCGGGTTACGGTAAGAGGTCCGAGTCCGGCGTTTGCCAAGGGCGATCGCGTTGTGTTTCGCAGTCGCCTGCGGGCAATCCGCAACTTTAACAACCCGGGGGGATTTAACTACCAACGATATATGGCCTTTAAGGGCATATGGCGCACCGCTTACACCAAGGGAAGTCGACTCAAAGTCGTCCGAAAAAAAATATCAAAGGATCTGCCGCAACAGCTCTACGACGCCCGTCGCGCCCTGGCAAAACTCATCGAGCGGGCCGGTAATCGATCTTCTGCCGGGGTACTCAAAGCCGTGATTATCGGTGATCGTACGGCGATTTCATCGAAGTTACGCGACGCTTTTAACCGGGCCGGCGTCGGTCACATTCTTGCGATTTCAGGACTTCATATCGGCATCGTCGCCACAGTCGCTTTTTTCTTTTTTCAAAAACTGTTGTGTTTTGCAAAGCCCTTTCTCTGGCGGGCATGGACGCGCAAGGGGGCTGCTATCTTATCGTTGGTTCCGGTTTGCATCTATGGCCTGATTTCCGGAATGTCGCCTTCAACCCAGCGGGCGGTTATCATGGTCACCGCGTTTCTAATGACGTTTCTGGTCGAACGCGAGCGCGATGCCGTCAATACCCTGGCCCTGGCCGCTTTTATCATCCTGATCGTATATCCGCCTTCAGTTTTTTCCATCTCTTTTCAACTTTCGTTTGCGGCCGTGTTGTCTATCCTTTACGGATTGTCCCGCACCCATCAGGCGCTGCCGAGCCACGGCGCAAATTCCAGAACCGGGTTTCGTTTTCAACTGTCCCGGAAATTGTTGACGTTTTTTCTGGTATCTTTTTTTGCGATTTGCGGCACCCTGCCGCTGGTGATGTTTTATTTTAATCAGATATCGGTTATCGGACTTCTGGCCAATGCTGTCATCGTACCGCTGGTGGGTTTTGGGGTCATACCCTGCGGGCTTTTGGCTTTGTTTATATATCCGATCAGCAGCCAGATTGCTTACGGCTGTGTGCAAATCTGCATCTTCGTGCTGGATTACGGGCTGATGGTTATAAAATTTTTCGCCGATCTGCCGTTTGCCGCCTTTAAAACCATTACGCCCAGCGTTTTTGAAATCGTGTGCTACTATATATTGGGCGGGGTTCTGCTCAACCTTTTAGGGGCAAAACTTAATCCGCCTGATCTCCATGTTGATTTAAGTCCGCAATCGGATCACGACACAGGCCGCACCCGCGTGGGGCGCGGTGGTAAAGGACACCGTTTATCACGGTTTTTTTCTTCGATTGCCATAACGATTCAGGATATGACGACCGCATTCCAAAAAAAAAGAGGCGCAATTGTGGCAATGGCGGTGATTCTGGCCTTTGCCGGAGATGCCGGTTATTGGCTTTATCAGCGCATTTGGAATGATGACCTCCGCGTCACCTATCTTGATGTCGGTCAGGGAAATGCAGCGCTCCTACAGTTGCCGGGCGGCTATACGGCTTTGATCGATGGTGGCGGTTTTTCGGATAATTCTGTCTTTGATATGGGCGCACGGGTGATTGCGCCTTTTTTGTGGCGCAATAAAATTCGAACCATTGATGCCCTGATCCTTTCCCATCCCAACAGCGATCATCTCAATGGACTTATCTTCATTGCCCAACATTTCAATGTAAAAACAATATGGTCCAACGGCGAATCCAAAACCACATTGGGTTATAAACGCCTTCGGAAGGTCGTTGCCGAAAAGCATTTATTCCTGCCGGATTTCAAACAAATGCCCCGCAAACGGCTGATCAATGGGGTGGAATTTTTATTTTTATACCCCCCTGCCGATTTTCTGGATAAGAAAAAGGCCGGCCAAAAATGGCGCAACGCGAATAACAATTCCCTGGTCATAAAGGTGTCCTTTGGCAGGGTTTCATTTCTTTTCCCGGGGGATATAACCGCTAAAGCTGAAAAGGAGCTGGTCCATCTATCCGGCGCAGATTTGGCCAGCGATGTCTTGCTGGTCCCTCATCACGGCAGCCGATCTTCAAGCAGCCGATCCTTTTTAATTAAAGTAAAACCGGATGTCGCCGTGATTTCTGCGGGCTGGAAAAACAGATTTCGATTTCCGCATTCAACGGTATTGGAAGCGTATCAAGAAAGGGGATGCCGGATATTGCGCACCGATCGCAACGGCGCCATTATGTTAAAAACCGATGGGAATCGTCTGATCGCACAAACAATCATTTCAGCTACGGATTAAGCGTTTTGCGCTCAATCCTTTTGCTTTACCCTAACTGATCGTATTATAATTAAAAATCTAAAGTTTAACTGGAATTTGCCGATATTATGTTCAGGTGAACCCGGGGTCGGGTTTGAAAATCCCGTGAGGCCAGGGTCACATTTGGAGGCATTTTTATCATGAACACAAAAGCCATTGAAATACTGAGCGATGCCATTAGAGAATACTATGGCAACTATGAACTCGAGGAGCTCTGCAACCAGTTCAATGTCGATGTGGACTATCTAGGCGTAAATCTAAATCATACCAAGCTTGCAGATAGTCTGATAAAAAAGAATGATTACAGCCATCGAAAATTGTTATCGAAGCTGCTTGAGGATCTATTGCAGCGCTGCAATCATCGGATTTTAAACACAACCTGGGAAAGCAATGTCTTTGATGAGCAAATGCAACCCCAGCTCAGGAGGCTCCAACTTCTTTTGGCCAAAGACGAGGGGACGGTTAAACTGGCAGAGCCTAAAAACTACCAATTGAACGCTAAATCAGAGGCCACAAAATTTTTTAGTATCGCTAAAACCGCAGTTACCCTGGTGGATACCGAGCTCGGTGATGCCACCTTCGAATGCCTTAAAAATGTACAGACGCCTATTCGCTTACTGACCAGTCGGGATTCCCAGGCGTTGGTCACGGGATTCGATGAAATTTTAAAAAGCTTTTGTTCCAGTTGCCCTGATGTTGAAATCCGGCGCCATGTCATGATTCACGATCGCTATATTTTCTTCAACGGTCGCTGCTGGCTTGCCAGCGCATCGCTCAACGGGATCGACGGCAAACCGCTAAATGTAATTGAGTGTGTCGATGCCAAATCTGCAATTGCCCGGGAGATCGAGCGAAAATGGCGAGAGGCTAAAAAGTATTTGGTTTGATGCTTAGAAGTGGTTTCAAAACCCCATCTAGTCCATTGCGGATATTACTTCAAAACGTTCGTTTTCCAAAGCCTTTTTAATGATTTGCGTTTTGCAGGCGGATAACCGGAAATAATAAACCCGTTTACCCTTTCGTTGAGGCGTCATACTAACATTAATTATATCACCGCCATTGTCGTTAATAATCTGCATGGCCTTCTTAAAAGCGGCGGGTTGATCCCCCAAGACCACATCGATGCGCGATGTCGTCGATAAAATACCCATCATATCGATAAATGTACGCAACATATCCGTAGCGGTAACGATGCCGACCAGTCGATCACCTTTAACCACCGGCATTCCGCCGATCTTATGTTTGTAAATCAGTTGGGCCGCAAATTCGATATCATCATCAGGGCCTACCATGATGGGCGCTTTGATCATTAAATCGTCAAGGGAGATATCGCTCAGCATGGAAGGGATCAATCCCTGTTTCAGATCAGCCAGGGTCAGGAATCCATAGAGCTTTTTTCCTTTTGTAACTACCGGTAAATGTCGGATGGAGTTGGCTTTCATTAGCTCAATAGCTTCACTGACGGAAGCACGTGGTCCGATGGTGATGGGATTTTTAATCATCAGTGCTTTGATTTTCATATCATTTCCCCTCCAAGGTAAGCGACTGCCTGAATT
>JASFGZ010000196.1:0-8057 GCA_050123495.1 Desulfobacterales bacterium | reverse complement strand
GTAGGCGTGTAGCATTTACCCTCTCCTTTCCGAAACCCACTGGTCTCTGAGATCCTGAGAACATGTCACGGTATAACGCAGTCGTTTTTCCTCGGGCTTTAATCCCCGGCTGCCCTTTTTAAATTCCTTTAAACTGACCGCTTCAGTAACCTGTGGCTCATAATGGATGGCATCCAGGGTGCACGCTTTGACGCAGCGCGGATCACCGCCACAGAGATCGCATACGTGAGGAATTTCTTGATACAGTTCAATCGCTCCAATCGGACAGAGGGTTTCGCATATGCCGCAGGCTGTGCATAATGTCGGTGAAACGATAATCTGCCCCAGAGGACCGACTTCAATCGCCTTTTCCGGGCATTTGGTGCAATACCGTTCCTTACAATGCTGGCAGATCACCGGAAAATCAATACCCAACGCTTCGATTTTGACAACCTTGGTGCGAGCCCCGCTTCGGCCTATTTTACCGGAGTGAAAAAATGAACAATGGACTTCACAACGGCTACAACCGGAACACTTTTCAAGCGCAAGTGTGATCATTCTTCCTTAATCCTCTCAATTCGGTAGTGGACCAGTCCCTTCGGGTCGGGACAAACAAACACTTGACCGGCTTTGCCGGTCCAGTCCCCTTTTTGGGGCTCAGCGCGCTGAAGCAATGGAAATATGGGCATCATGCTTTGCAACGCCCACATGCAAATATGTTTGCCCTCAGGGATCATTATTTTTCCGCCCTCAACGGTGAAATAATCACCTATAAGGACAGGCTGATTACAATACCCGTCAATTTTCTCAACGGTTACCTTCAATTTATACATGGATCTCCATTATCCCCTTTCAATTCAATGGGTAATGCGCTTTAACCACGATCTGAATCAAAATTTAGAAAGAACACTATAGGCTCAGGGCCTAAATTGAGTCAAGTTTAAAGACGGTTAGGCAACATGGTTGCATGGATTGACATTAAAAGGTGGCTGGTATATTTGATTTAAAATGAAAGACGGGTTATCAGATCCGGAAAAATACATGTCAGTGTTAAATTTTTCTGGCGGCTTTAAAGAGAATTTCGGAAAGCCGGAACAATACAATACCGTATCAGAAAGGAGGGTTGCTTGGTTCAAGTCAATACTTTAACCTTAATGGGAGGGTAAAATGAAAAAGTCGCTTATATTTGCATTGGCAATAATGGTTATGGCTTTCTTGGCGGGACCCGTATACAGTGCAGATGTCAAAAAAGGCATCCACGTGGGCAACGCCGGCGCTTTTACCGGTGATGCGGCCGCACCGTGTATGGAAATATTCAACTCGGCCCAGATTGCCGTGGATGAATGGAATGCCAAGGGGGGCATACAAGGTGTAAAAATCAAGCACATTATGGGTGATGATGCCATGGATCCTGCCCAGGGCGTCAATGTAGCGCATAAATTTGTTTCCGACGATTTGATGTACGGTGTCGTTGGGCCACCGATGAGCCATATCGCCCAGGCCACTTTAAAAATATACGGGGCCGCCGACCTGGCCACCATTACCACGGCCGCTTCCAAACCCGAACTCACCGAACAAGGCTACACGCATTTTTTCAGAGTCAATGCCAGAAATGATGCCCACGGTTGGAATTGCGCCCTGTTTATGAAAAGAAATCTGAACGCCAAACGGGTGGCCGTATTGAATGAAAAGGTCGCGTACTGTGAAAACATGTCCAAGGAGACGATTTCCGGCCTGAAAAAATTGGGTATTACCGACATTATGCAGGAAACGATCGTTGGCGGTGCCAAAGACTACTCGGCGGTGCTGACAAAGGTAAAAGCCTATAAACCTGATGTGCTCTTCTTTATTGCCACAACGGCACCGGACCAGGCGATCGGTGCCCGCCAGACAAAGGAACTCGGAATTGACACCATCTTTTTCGGAACTGAAGGAGCTCGGGACAAAAAAGATTTTATTGAAGCCACCGAGGGTGCTGCCGAAGGTGCTTATGTATATCACTTCGCACCGGATATTTATGTAATTCCTGAAGCCAATAATTATGTGAAAAAATTTGAGAGCACTTACGGTACCCTGAGCGGATTCGGTCCGCCATCCTATGAAGCCATGAACATTTTGCTGACAGCCATTGATCAGGCCGCAAAGGATGGAGATATCACCCGGAAGGAAGTCGTTGAAAAGCTTCATCAAATTAATAATTACAAAGGTATTCTGGGATTTCCGGTTACTTTTGATAAAAAGGGAGATTTGAAAGGCGGCGCAACTTACTTCTTCCAGGTTGCCGGGAAAGACTTCAAACAAATTACAGTCATGACCGGAAAATGATCCAAATGCGCAATCAAGGTCCTTGCCAATTTTAATTGGAAAGGACCTTTTTCTATTTTTTTGTTTCATTCCTAAAAATTTGCTTTCGGTTTATCCGTTTTTAAGTAAAATGGATATATACCTCCAACAGCTACCCCAACAATTAATCAACGGCCTGACCCTGGGCGGTGTCTATGCCCTTATTGCCATCGGCTATTCAATGGTTTATGGCATTTTGGGCATGCTCAATTTCGCCCATGGTGAGGTTTACATGATCGGCGGTTTTGCCGGCTGGTGGGTGCTTCATCTTTTAACCCGCAACAATGAAGTTTTATTCAGCGCAGCCCTGGTCATCGCCCTCATGATTATTATCGCCATGGCGATATCTGCTCTGGTGGGCGTCGTCGCTGAACGATTTGCCTATCGCCCGCTGCGCAACGCACCACGAATGAACTTACTGCTCAGCGCCCTGGGCGTCTCGATCTTTTTACAAAATATCGTCCTCACCTATCAGGGCGCTAAAGTTCGCTTCTTTCATATTTCAGCTTTGATACCCGAAAGTCTTCGCATTATTCAAATCGGTCCGATTGTATTTTCGTTTATGCGCGCACTGGTTATTGCCATCACATTTTTGCTTATGGGACTTCTGACCGTTATGATAAAGCGAACAAAGGTCGGCAAGGCCATGCGGGCAACGGCACAGGATCTCGAAGCGGCCTCGTTTATGGGCATTGATGTAAACCGGATGATTGTTCTGGTGTTTTTAATCGGATCGGCTCTCGGCGGGGCCGCCGGAACACTGGTGGGTCTTCTTTTTACACAGGTCGATTATTATGTGGGTTTTCAAGCCGGTTTAAAAGGCTTTACGGCCGCAGTTCTTGGCGGAATCGGCAACATTTACGGTGCCATGCTCGGCGGCATTCTGCTGGGATTGGCTGAAGCGCTGGCGGTCACCTTTCTTCCCTCGGCCTACAAGGATATCGTTGCTTTTGTAATTCTTATTACTGTTCTTATCGTCAGGCCCTGGGGTCTGGTTGGCGAAAAAATGCCGGAAAAAGTCTGATGATCGATCGAACCCATACCGTTATGTTGAATCAATCGAAGGCGACTTCATTCCGCAACCCAAAGTGGTGGGCGGTTTATACGGTTATGGCAGTCATCATGATCATCATGCCCCACATCATGCCAAACAGCTATTGGCTCAGGATCTATACCATGACGGGCTTATGGGTCATGCTGGCCCTGGGTTTAAATGTCGTGGCCGGCTTTGCAGGATTGCTCGATCTTGCTTACGTGGCTTTCTTTGGAATTGGTGGTTATACATTTGCGCTGTTGTCATCAAGCCAAATAAACATTCACTTACCGTTTATCCTGGTATTGCCTCTGGCCGCCTTTTTTACCATGGTTATCGGAATCGCCCTGGGATTGACCAGCATTCGATTAAAGGGCGATTACCTGGCGATTGTCACCCTGGCCTTTGCACAAATTTTTAAGCTTTTATTGCTCAACCTGGACACCCCCGTAAATATAACCGGAGGCGTCAACGGAATCTTCGGCTTTGACCCCATAGATTTTTTGGGTATCAGAATTTTGTCACCGGTTGCCTATGCCTATCTTATCTGGTTCTTTACAATTACCGTAACCATTGGCTCATTTCGCATTAAGCGCTCGCGCTTCGGCCGAGGCTGGGAGGCCATTCGCGAGGATGAACTGGCTGCCGAAGCCATAGGGGTAAATACCACCTGGATGAAACTGATGGCCTTCGCCGGAGGTGCCTTCATTGCCGGCGCTGCCGGTGCACTATTTGCTTCATTTCAGGATTCCGTATTTCCCAACAATTTTGATTTTCCCCAGCTGGTCATCGTTTATTGTATGGTGATTCTTGGCGGACTGGGCAACATTACCGGAGTGATCCTGGGCGCCGTCTTTCTTTCCATTTTGCCCGAGTTTCTCAGAGAATACGGTGCCTACCGCATGATGTCCTACGGTTTGATCTTGATTGTACTGATGGCATTAAGACCGCAGGGAATCATGGGAGAAATTGGATTTTTGGTTAAAAAGAAAGTCCGGCCGGACAAAGATCAAAGTGATCGCCTTAAAGCTTCCACGGAATTGTATTATGACGAAATTGCGAAAACACAGGAAACCAGCGAAAGCAGACCGCAGTATTCAAAAAGTAATCTCGCTATCCTTGAGCTCAAGCATGTAACCATGGATTTTGGCGGCATTACGGCCGTCGATGATTTAAGTCTGACTTTACACGAAAGAGAAATTTTAAGCATCATCGGGCCCAACGGAGCCGGCAAAACAACTTTATTCAACTTAATATCCGGAATCTATCCACCAAGCTTCGGCTCGATTTATTTTGAGGGGCGGGTGATTACCGGATTAAAACCACACCGGGTGGTAAAAGCTGGGATCGCAAGGACATTTCAAAATTTGAGACTGTTTAATAAGATGAGCGTATTGGACAATGCCAAAGTCGGCCAATTTTGCCGAACCGCAGCAGGCCCCTTGTCCATATTGCTCCATCTACCCTTGCATAAAAAGGAAGAAAGACAGACAGATCAAAAAGCCAAAGAAATTTTAGGCCTTTTCGGCGGAAGGCTAACCGGCTATCGCTTCGACCAACAGGCCATGTTTCTTTCTTATGCCAACCGGAGGCGCATGGAAATTGCGCGCGCCTTATCAACTGAATCTAAAATTTTACTGCTCGACGAGCCTTCCGCTGGAATGAATCCACAGGAAACCATTGAAATAACGGCGTTCATTAAAACACTAAGGGATGCCTTCGGATATACGATACTGCTGATCGAACATAAGCTCAATGTTGTGCGGACCATCTCAGATCGGGTGATTGTCCTTGATTATGGCGTAAAAATAGCCGAAGGCAGCTACGAAGAAGTGGCCTGCAGCGAACAGGTGATTGAAGCGTATTTGGGCCGCAAACGGCAACGGATCGGTTAGAAGGGGTTCCCAAAACACTTCCAGTATCGTCGAAATATAGAGAAATCGATCTATACGGAAATTCGAAAATGACCGAAACACCCATTCTACAATTTGAAGGTGTGGACACCTATTACGGCAATATTCAGGTACTGTATGATATCAATCTCAAAGTCAACCGGGGTGAGTTGGTGTGCCTTCTCGGAGGCAATGCCTCGGGTAAATCCACAACGCTGAAGACAATCCTGGGAGCGTGTAAAATAAAAAAAGGAACCGTCCAGCTTAAAGGTGAGCGTATCGATGGAAAGCCCACCCAATTCATCATATCAAAGGGAGTGGCCATTGTTCCGGAAAACCGAAGAATTTTCCCGCGAATGACGGTTCTTGAAAATTTAGAGATGGGTGCCTATCTCAGGAAAGATAAATACAAAGTCAAAGAGGATCTGGAAAAAATCTATGCGCTTTTTCCAAAATTGCAAGAAAGAACCAATCAGGCCGGTATCACGCTAAGTGGCGGTGAGCAACAAATGCTGGCCATGGGACGCGCCTTGCTTTCCAATCCGGATATTCTATTAATGGATGAACCTTCAATGGGGCTCTCTCCGAAGCTGGTCGACCAGCAATTTGAACTTATTCAGAAAGTTAACCAGCAGGGAACAACCATTTTTATGGTTGAACAAAATGCCAACATGGCCCTATCTATCGCGGATCGCGGCTATGTGCTGCAAACCGGTTCCATCGTTCTGGCAGATACCGCAAAGAACTTACTGTGCAATGAGATGATGCAGGAGGCTTATTTAGGCGGCCAGGAATCATGTGAGAGCCTATAAATTCAAGATCGAAAGGAGCAGTTGATGACAGAACGGGTTGCGGCATCGAAATCTAACAATCCCATCGATAGAAGATCATTTATTTTAGGTATGATGACTGCATTTGCCGAATGCATTGCCAATGAGTGCAAAAAAGTAGCGCTGTCACCCCCATTTTATCCTGAAGATTATGGCGTGCTGCTTCCTGAAGCAGAAAATATCGCCAGGGAGCAAGGCATTTATTTATGGTACGATAAAAATTTAGATATTCCTGAGACGATTCGGCTCAACTGGTTTGTGCTGTATAAATTTTCGGAAGTTTTGGATGAATACAAGCGCTTTCGAAATCAGGGCAACAATCCCGCCTGGAATTTGGAAAAGTTTTCCGATTTATTAAGTTATGGCACCGCCTGGGGAGCAGGTGCAGATAAGGTTGTTCCGAAAATTAGAGAAGACCGATATAAAATAGAAACCTTCGCGCGGGTTCTCCTCAAATCCGGTGATTGGCCTATTCAAAAAGCGTAACCATTAATCATCGTATCAATTGCCGATAATGGCAAGTCCCACCTTTCAATATGCCTGACATTTTCAGGTTTCCAAAAGAAATTTGCAATAACTAATTTAAATTAATAGAAATATCAGCATTTGTTACGTATAGATAGCCGCCATCCACAATTCAGTCAAAGTGGGGATTTCGCATGACAAATATACAATCTCGGAAGTCAACTTATGTGTGGAAATTTTTGATCTCAGATATGGAAACGATATCATAATCTAAAATTATTTCAACGGGATACAGATTAGTTGAAGATACACCAAAATTTAGAGACACATTGAAACTTGATGTACATAGAAGTTATCGTAGGTCTGGACTCCGGCCGTGCTCAAGTTATTTCAAGTAATTCCCAAGGAATTCTCTAACACGTAAGCTTGCATCAGCCGCAGCCGCCGGATCATACTCCAGCATAAGGCCGCCGGAAATCCTTCTGCTATACCCCTCCCAGTCAAAGCAATGAGTGGCACGGGGATACACTTTCAGAATAATTTCATGCTCTGGGTCTTCCTCCATACACGACTTTTGCAGGTCCTGACATTGCTTTGCCGACATTATTCCATCCGCCTCACCAATCAGAATTAACAGTGGCGCATTGAAACCCTTCAGTCTTGCAAGACATAACGGATAAAGGGTGATAGCCGCCCGAAAAGGATCAGGGCTCTGCTTCACTCCGCCGAACCAATCAGTGTTGATTGCATACATTATTGTCGATCCTCCGTGCGACATTCCCATCACGGCGATCCGATTGGAATCGACGTACGGAATTCCTGCAAGGTAAGATTTTGCTGCATAAGCATCTTTTGCCTGCTCTTCACAAGGAACAATAAAGGAATCCCGGCAGATGCTTCCTTGCCCCCTATGTCTTAAACTGTCTACTATCAAGGTAACATAGCCCCACTCTTTCAATCTCTCAGCCCACATGTCATCCCAACTCTCGGGGCCCATACAGCCATGCAACAACACGACAGCGGCAAACGGTCCATTACCTTGAGGTTTTGTCAACTTCCCTGTTAGCATCAGGGGGGTCTCCCCCTCGTTCACTGTCATCCCCTTGAATGTGACAGTATCGCCAGCGTTTGCTGCTGTGAAAATTACAGAAATGAGTAGAGCTGCGATAAATGTGCTTTTAAACATAATCGGTCACCTCCTGTTAGGTTGAAGGTTTCCAATTCGAAAGAGTTTGTTTCAGATTTTTGACAGCGCAAGAAATCGAAATTGAGATTTATAAGAGAAAAGCAAAATGATAAGCGAGATCAAAATCGCGTTCAGAAATGCAAATTAACTTCAGGTCAGATAGCGAAGGAAATCTGATTTTGAACTTTCAATATCAATACCTCAATATAGATTTTTTGTGTCCTCCATGTTTGATGAGCAGGTTTACAACCTCCTCATGACCCGCTTGGTCAGCCCAAAGCAATGGAGTAGCCCCTGTTTTGTCAGCACGATTTACATTTGCGCCTTTT
>JASFGZ010000195.1:0-8076 GCA_050123495.1 Desulfobacterales bacterium | reverse complement strand
ATTCTATCATTTTTAATATAACAGACAAAGCGCAGTGACACCTCAACTCTGCTCACTTCAAACTTTAGTTCACTTTAGGCACTCTTCTTTGAGAGAGATTCTAGACTAGTAAGGGAGATGACCCAATGAAAATGTATTCAATTGAAATTGATGAAAAAATTTGGCGCTTTTTACAAAAAAATGCCGAACCTTTTATCGATACACCCAATTCGGTCCTGAACAAGGTGCTATTTGGTGATAGGTTAAATTCAGACGCTCAGGAAGGCGTGTCCGCGGCCCCCTCGGTCTCCATTCAGGGCACGCCGAAATCCCTTTCGCAAATCCTAGAAGTGCTATATGAGATCGAAGTCAACGGGTGTTCCCGAACAGAAGCAACCAACCGCGTGGCCCAAAAAAGAGGTACGGCCCCTCAGACGGTCACCGATAAGTACTGCCGGCAAATCGGTAAAAAAGCCCATGAAATCGATCATCTGTTATCCGAGTCCGGTTACCATCAATTTAAAGCGCTATTAAAAAGCAAGTTTGGCAATCATGCGCAGGTCATTGATGCCTATTTTGAGTCGCTTATGATCGAAGCACGCTAGTGTTATGTCCAATAAAAATTATACAAAAGTCGTGTGGATATTTCAGCCCGGTCGGGTTTTCTAAACAACACCATGTCGCTTGAAGGCTGGAAAAAACCAACAGCTCATAGCTCATCGTTCATAGCTCACAGTCTATCTTATGGATGTGCCTATGGGCTATCAGCGATATGCTATGCGCTTTATTTAGCCTTCCAGCTTCCCAGCCTTATCGCTTCCTAGCCTATCTGCTTTTTTTGATAAAGCGGTGAAATATCGCGCAAAGTCGTGACCACATTTTTTAATGCTATCAAAAATGTGTTGATATCCTTTTTCGTATTATCAATCCCGAATGAGATAACCAAAGTGCCCTGGGCGTCGGCATGGCTGAGTCCCAAAGACAGCAGCACATGCGATGCGCGCAGGGAACCCGTTGCACAAGCCGAACGCGTCGATACCGCAATATTTTCGTCATCTAACATCAGCATGACACTTTCGCCTTCGATGTATTTGACAGAAATCGACACCAGATTCGGCAAACTATACTCCGGGTGGGTATTGATGATATATTCGTCGATCATAGTGGGCAATTCATTTAAGAGTTGATCTTTTAACGTTTTAAGGTGCATCAGCCGCTTGTCCATGTCCCTCAGCGCCAGCTCGGCTGCCTTACCGGTTCCGATAATTCCCACCAAATTTTCAGCGCCGGCGCGCTTGTTGTTTTCTTGAACGCCCCCATCCAGCAAAGGAAAAATCCGGGTCCCGCGGCGAATAAACAATCCCCCGACCCCTGCAGGTCCATAAAAGGTGTTGGCAGCAAAACTCAGCAAATCCACACCCAGCTGTTGAACATCCATGGGAACCACCCCCACCGAATCAACGGCATCCGAGTGAAAAATAACTTTCTTTTCACGCGTAATCTTTCCGATTTCCTCAATGGGTTGGATGGTACCGGTTTCATTATTGCTGTGCATAATGGATACCAGAATGGTATCCTTGGTGATGGCTTCGGCAACATCTTTCGGATTGACCCGCCCGTCGGCGTCGACCGAAAGGGATGTTACCGCAAAACCGCTCGATTTCAAGCGCCGCAAACTTCGAATAACCGCATTGTGCTCGATATTGGAGGTAATGATATGCTTGCCCTTATCCTCGTTGGCCAGGGCCACCCCTTTGATGGCATGATTGACGGATTCCGTCCCTCCGGAGGTGAAGACAATTTCTTTGGGAGTTTTGCAGTTAAGCAAGCCTGCCATTGCCTCACGGGCCGTTTGTAACGCTTCGGCAGCTTGTTCACCAGATTTATGTTGGCTGGAAGGATTGTGATAGTCTTTTTCAATCGCCTCAATCATCACTTCTTTGACTTCGGGCAGTAGGGGTTTTGCTGAAATGTGATCCAAGTTTATAACCTTCATAATTGCTTAAACTCCTGGCCGGGGATTTAATGTTCATCTTCAAGACTGGATTGACAGGCATCACAGAATGTGACCCCTTCTTGAATCTCGATATCACAGTATGGGCAATAACATTTTTCGCCATGGGAATGTTCATGCTTTTCTTTGCGAATGGGTTCAGGACGGGTCACGCCGGCTAACTTATCCTCATAATTTTGGATGGCCAGCTGGAGGGCATCCGCTCCCAGGTTAGAACAATGCAACTTATTTTTCGGTAAACCCTCCAATGCTTTGGCCACGTCCTTATTTGTAAGTTGCTTCGCATCCGCCAGGCTTTTGCCCTTGGCAATTTCGGTGATCATGCTGGATACCGCTATTGCAGAGCCGCATCCAAATGTCTGAAATTTGATATCCGCAATGTGTTCGTCCTTTATTTTTAAGTAGATGGTCATCATATCACCGCAAAGCGGATTACCCACTTCACCGACGCCATCGGCATCTTCGATCACCCCCACGTTGCGGGGATTGCGGAAGTGATCCATAACCGTTTTATTGTACATACTCGCTTCCTCCTTTATCTCTATATAATGCCTAATGGAGTAGTGGAGTGTTGGAGTACTGGAGTATTGGATGTCTTTCCATCACTCCATTGCTCCATTACTCCACCACTCCAAGTTCGTCCAAATCAGGCACTAACTTTTCTCAATTAAATTATAACCTATTATAACTATTGCAAAACATGACTCAACTAATTTTTAACACTTTGGCACCCCGAATTCTTCTTTCCTTCAGTTCGACCAAAGCTCGGTTGGCATCCTTCAAATCAAATTCCTGCACTTCCGGCCGTATTTGAATTTCAGCGGCCAGCTGCAAAAACTCGCTGACATCTTTACGCGCAACGTTTGCAACACTTTTAATCTCTTTTTCAAGCCAAAGATGGTTTGGGTAATCCAGCGCCAATAAAGACTTTTTATCGCCTTCCTCCTTGCGAATCGCATTAATAACGAGTCTGCCCCCGGGCTTTAGACATGCCAGAGCTTTAACAATAGGCTGCCAGGCCGGAGTTGTATCAATGATCCCATCCAGTTTTTCAGGGGATTCGGTACCGGTATCTCCCGTCCAGAAGGCACCCAGCTGGTACGCGAAATCTCTTTCCTTTTCACTTCTGGCAAACACAAAAACTTTCGTATCCGGGTATTTGTGGCGAACCATCTGTAATACGAGATGAGCGGAGGCGCCAAACCCGGTTAATCCCAGGCTTTGATGATCTTCGATACCGCTTAACCGCAGCGACCGATAGCCAATGGCACCGGCACATAAAAGGGGCGCCGCTTGCGAATCGGTGAAGGCCTCAGGGATATTATGGGCAAAATCCTCGGCTACGGTCGTATATTCGGCATAACCGCCATGTACGTCCCGACCGGTGGCCTTGAAGCCCTTACATAAATTTTCAGAGCCACCTGTGCAAAAATCACAGTGACCACAGGCAGAATGTATCCATGCCAGGCCGACCCGATCACCCTTGCTGAATTTTGTGGCCTCCGCACCGCTGGTGTCCACCCGGCCGACAACTTGATGGCCCAGAATAACCGGCAATTGAGGCGGCGGGGTCCGACCTTCAATTTCATCCAACTCGGTGTGGCACACGCCACAGGTGGATACTTTTATCAAAATCTCGTTGTCCCGCGGAACAGGATCCGGCATATCCACCAGCTCCAATGGATTTTTATTTTCAGCGATAGGGCCGAGTTGATTTAAAACCATTGCTTTCATGGAATTTACGACTCCCCGATAAGGTACCCGAACCTATTTCAAAAATGTGGATCAGCGTTCAGGGCTCCCGCAAATTGCGGGATGTCACATCTTGATCTGAGCAAATTAAGGTGAAAAGGCGCGGGTTGGCTCAAAAGTCTTGTATCCGTGCATACAGGATAGTAATTAAGCATTTTGAACCAAAACGCAACACCGCTGTAGGCACTTGGGCACAATTTTGAGATGGGTCCTTGTATAATCTTTAGATGAATACTGCAATAATAATTCCGAAAAATTCCCGAGACCCCGGGGCGTCCCTTAATCATCCTGAAGCGCAAGAAAAGCGAGCGAGATCATTTAGGCGTAAGTCTAGCGCCCAAGAGCCGACGGCCAAGGTTGACATTATGCTTTAGCGGACATAAGATCGTGCAGTATTGATAAAAAATTACAGTTGGTTATAAATTGCCCCAATCCTACTTATTTTGTTTAAGAAACAGCGGTGAGCACCCGATATTAAAAATGAGCACCTCAGTACTCGGTTAATCGTCAGCGTGCCTTAATGATTAAGGCCCGCCGCCCGTCTCGTGCTTGGAATTCGTCTAGCGAAAAGCTGGAATAACCCCGATGCGTATACGTAGAAAAATACTTTTTGTAATCGTTAGCCTGGCCGGCATTTTTTTGGGCCTGTTGATTATTCTTGTGGTCATCACACCCAGATTGATTAACCTGGAAGCGGTAAAAGAAAAGATCAAAAGTCAGTACGCCAGAGATACTGGGGGCCAAATTGAATATCAGTATCTTAATTTAGCGCTTTTTCCACGTCCGCATGTCGTTATTTCCGACATCAATTTTACAATGCCCGATAATGTGGACGGCACAGTGGAATCCCTTGACCTTTATCCGAAAATCCTGCCGCTTTTCACCGGGGATCTTCAGATCGGAATGCTCCGGTCGCGGTCCCCAGAAATCAACATTCGATTTCCGGAAACCTTAAATGCTGAAACCAGCGCGCTCGACGCCGCTTCATTTGAAACCCTTGGAGACAAGCTGGTCTCAACCATCCGCTCTTTGCCCGAATTCAAAATACCGGCCATTGTTTTGCGCATTCGGAACGGTCGCACCCATTTTTTTGAAGGGAAAAACCGAATTTTGAGCCTTCAAAGCATAAATGGTAATGTCATACGAGAAACAGACCGGGTTGAATTTACCCTCAACTGTCAATCCAACTTCTGGGAGAGTATGGAGATGAAGGGCCGGTATGAGGAGCCCGGTTTAAAACTTAGCAGCCAAATTAAGCTAAACCAGTTACGGCCCCATGCTATCGCCGACCATTTTTTCCCCCAATCCGCACTGAAGATGATCAATGCCCGGGCGAACCTGACGCTGGATTTGCAGGCAGATGGCCCCGAACATCTTCAGGCAAAGATAGACGGCACCATACCTTATTTATATTTACGTCAAGGCAATAAGGAGCTGAAGCTCACCGATGTCAGCTTTCAAGGCGGATATCAGCTCAACAACAAAGCCCAAACCCTCTCGCTTTCACAGCTTAATTTAAAAGACCCGCGTTTGACGCTATCGGGGCAACTGCGCGCCGACCCTGCGCTGCCGGACATCCAGCTTGAACTGGAAGGCCGGCAGATCGACGTGGAGACCACCCAAAGGATCGCTATAGCCTTAACCGAAAATGCCAGTATGGTTAGCGATGTTTTTGAAATAATGCGAAGTGGTGAATTCCAGCGCATAACACTGAAGGCGCGCGGACCGACCCTGGCTGACCTGGCCCGTGGTGATAATTATGTGATTCAAGGAAATATGGTCAACGGGAATATTTTTATTCCAGACGTTCAATTAAATCTGGTGGATGTCACGGGAGATGGGAAAATTGTAAACGGAATTCTGGAGGGTGAAAATGTTCAAGCGCGAATGGGAAATTCGTTTGGCCGAAAGGGAAAACTGGCAATACCGCTCACAGGCGCTACAGCGCCATTTCATATCGAAGGGCTCATCCAAGCTGATTTGTCGGAGCTACCAGCTGTGCTTTTACGTTTGCTTGAAGATGACAAATTGAAAAACGAGATCGCCCTTTTTAATAAAATTGCGGGAAGCGCAGTCGGCATGCTGGTACTTGGGGAAGATACGAAGGACCTCAATGTCAAGATAATGGCTTCCGACATCCAACTGGATGCCCGATACCAACGAATTCCCTTTCCGCTAAAAATTGACGGCGGCAGCCTGCTTTTGGATGGCTCCCGCATCGCGCTGACAAATATAAATGCGGCTGCGGGAAAGTCCAGTTTGTCCGGGCTGTCCTCTAAATTTAAATGGGAAAAAGCGTCGCCGTTAGAAATTACGTCAAAATCAGCCAGCATTGACTTAGGTGAATTATTTGCCTGGCTGTCGGAAGAAAAAGGCTTCAAGCATAACCTAAAGAATATAAACGCGGTTAACGGCACGGTCTCCTTACTCAACTTCGCTTTAAGCGGACCGTTTTTAAAACCCAATCAATGGCGGATCACCTCGGGTGGTGAGATCCAGCAATTTTCGATGCATACGGCATTGTTGCCCAGCAATTTAACCGTAGCCCGAGGCCAATTTTTGTGTAAAGGTGACCAGTTTTCCATAAAAGACGTGAATGCCAACATTGGGAAATCTTCCATTTCAGGTCTTTCAGCCAACCTTAAATGGGGCAAGCGGGCAATTTTGACCGCAAGTTCGGCAAAAACTGCGGTTTTTTTGGATGAAGTTTATCCCTGGCTTCAATCCCATAAAGCCTTTAGGTACAGGCTAGCAGGCATCCCTTCATTAACCGGAACCCTGGCTTTCCAACAACTGGCATTTTCGGGCCCGATTTCAGGAAAATCAGACAAAAATTTGAACCTTACCGGCACCATCGAAAAATGGGCGATCCGCTCGCCGAAATTCCCCACAAGCCTTGAATTATACAGCGGTGAGCTGGTTTGGCAGGGCACTCGATTCGATCTGCGCGACAGCAACGCCAACTTTGGAAAGTCAACGATTACCCGCCTTACCCTCGGAATGAGGTTGGATAAGGTGCCCGCTTATGAAGTCAAAGCCGATTCGGCAGACATCCTGGTTGCGGAACTCTACCCCTGGTTGATATCCTTTAGCACGCTCAAAGAGATGTTCAAGGGCTTTAGCGCCACACAGGGAAGGCTGGCACTCACCGCTTTAGATGTAAAGAGTCCCATGGACCCTTCCACAGCTTGGAAGTATCATTTGGCCGGTGACTTAAATGATTTGGTGATGGAATCAGATTATTTCAATGAGTCCATACATATCAGTTCAACAAAATTTACTGTCAGTGACACGGCCGGCTCAGAAGGTATCGGCGGTCGCATAAATCTGACAGATACTCAAATGGGTTGGGAGGATAGCCGTATCGCCGTGCAAGGCACTGCAGCCTTTTCCGAGAATGAAGTGAATCTTGACATGAATCTGACAGCGGACGGGCTAAATTGGGGACAAATTAAGCAAATCACGGAACTGCAAAACAAACGGGGATCCGGTTCAAATGTGGCGCTACTGGGCGAGCTGAAGGCTGAATTGGAAAGCTTTACATTTGAAAGTTACACCTGGCGGCCGGTTCATGCAGATATTTCGTTTAGTAAAATGGACACCAGCATTCTTATTAAAAAGGCGAATCTCTGCGGCATCCAATTTCCCGGAATTCTGAAAGTTTCATTCAATGCGTTTGAGTTTTATCTAAACCCGATCGCTATAGAACAAAATCTGGAACCAACGATCACCTGCCTGTCTGACAAGAAAAATCTGGCTGACGGCACCTTTGACTTGAATGGTGAACTCATGACCAAGGCCAGATCAACGGATTTTCTCAAATCTCTTTCAGGAAATCTCGATTTTAGTGCTGAGCAGGGCCGAATTTATCGCTTTGGGATGTTGGCTAAAATTTTTGCTTTGCTCAATGTGACCGAAATTTACAGAGGCGAAGTTCCTGATCTTGCCGGCAAAGGATTCGCCTACAATTCGATGTCGGCAAATGCGGTTTTTGAGGACGGCAAGCTGATTATCAGAGAAAGTTCGATCGACAGTCCCTCGATGGGAATCGCCTATAAAGGCGATATCGATCTGGTCAAAAAGAAAGTGGATCTGACGGTGCTGGTCGCACCGTTTAAAACGGTTGATCGTATCGTCAAGTACATCCCCCTGGTCGGCAATATACTGGGCGGCACGCTGGTATCGATTCCATTCAGGGCGACCGGTAAATTAGAAGATCCGGATGTCATACCGCTCTCACCCACCGCAGTGGGTTCGGGCCTGTTAGGCATTTTACAGAGGACCCTCAAACTGCCCATTACCATCATCCAGCCGGTGCTTCCCGGCTCAAA
>JASFGZ010000194.1:0-8076 GCA_050123495.1 Desulfobacterales bacterium | reverse complement strand
CCATTGCGAGCTCTTTGTGTGCCGAATTGTATGATCTCGAAATCATTAAAGAGGGCATTGAGGACGGACCTTCCAATTCCACGCGATTTTTGCTCCTGGCGCGCGAACCGCACCCTGACAACGGAGATAAAACATCGATTATCTTTGCCGTACCGCATGAGGCCGGCAGACTGTATGCGGTGCTCAAACTGTTTGCCGACGCCGAAATCAACCTGACCCGCATCGCCTCGATGCCCCTGCGCTCGGATCCGGGCAACTACAGTTTCTTCCTGGATTTCGAAGGTTCCGACAAGGATGCAAAGGTTGCCGGGGTCTTGAAAAAAATGGCGGAGCTGACCAAATGGGTGAAATATCTGGGTAGCTATCCGGTGGATCGGTCGGCGTGATAGAAAACCACCCATTTCAGCAGGCCGCATTCGAAGCGATTTTACCGCATTTGCTATTCTAAATGTTTTTCTCCCTCAAAATTAAGTTCGATCGTAATACGAACTGGATCATCGAAAAAAAGCTGTGTCAAATCAAGCTCGGCAATATATGCATGTCTATACTGAATTGAATACTTTTTTAGCTTTTTTACAAATTCATTCACACCAACACATCGCAATGCAATATGATCCAAATAATCTTTTCCTTCGCGCGATGTTTGGTTCTCATCTTCACTGAGATGCACGATTGCATTAGAACCGGCGTAAAGCCATTGACCGGGCCCACTCAACTCTGGCCGGAATCCAACTTTAAAATCCAAAACGTCAATATAAAAATCTTTTACTTCCCTCAATTTTTCTTTTGGTGCCCTAATGTTGAAATGGTCGAGATATTTAATTTCCAATTGACTTTCTCCTTCTCCATCAAGGTCTGGTTTAAGAATTTTCGCCCCGGCAGGCCGTAACAGATATTTGAAAGCCCGCAGGCCGCATGGATACCAGCGAAAGTCGTCATGATCTTCTCGATGGTATTGAGTTGATCATGGTAATTCTCTGATGTGCTGATATGGCGGCCTCGATGGCTGCTTTGATGGATTTACGGCTAGAGTTGATTCATTCACCAATAATAATCGTACCAAACAGATCTCCTCTCCTCTGCTTTTTATTGTCAGTCAAAAAATAGTGCGGGAAGCCACATACAGAGGTGAGGAATATACGTAATCAGAACTAGCGTGATAAGATTGGCCAATAAAAACGGCGCCGCCCCTCGGAAAATGGTGCCAATACCAAGTTTTGAAATAGCAGAGGCGACATTTAGACACATCCCCACCGGTGGTGTAACCAAGCCGACCGCCAGCCCTGAAATAAGGATAATACCGAACTGAATCCTGGATACACCGAGCACGCCCATGGCGGGGAGGAAAACGGGCGTCAGCAGTAAGATGGCCGGGCTGACGTCAATGAATGTGCCGGCGGTGAGAATAATCAGGTCGATAATAAGGAGAATCAGGAAGGCAGGCATATCCAGTCCAGAGATAAACGCTGCGACCATTTGAGGTATTTGCTCTAAGGCCAGTATCCAAATATATAGCTTGGAAAGAGCGATAATGATCATCACGGTGGCGCTGGTCATTATGGCGTCACGCATCAGGGGTGGAACGTCTTTGAATTTCAGATTCCGGAGAATGAATGCGCCGATGACAAACGCATACAAAACCGCGATAGCCGAAGATTCGGTGGCCGTGGCGATCCCGAAAACCACTACACCGACCACAAAAATAGGCATGATAACCGCTAACACTGATTGTTTGACCCGATCGACTACCTCATCCCTGGTCAAGGTGATTTCTTCACGCGGGTATTTTTTGTAATAGGAGACGCCCAAGGTGATGCCCAGCATCAGCACACCGATCATAACCCCGGGAATCAGACCGCCCAGAAACAGCTTGCCAACCGACTCCTCGGCAATCAGGGCGTAAATAATCATGGGAATACTGGGAGGAATAATCATCCCCATCGTGGACGAAGCCACGGTAATACCGCTGGCGAATTCGGCAGTATACCCTTTCTTTTTCATCTCCGGTATCAACACGGCACCCACGGAAGCGGTGTCGGACACTGAAGAACCAGAAATCCCACCAAATATCATACTGGCCAGGACATTCACCGCGCCCAGACCGCCACGAAACCGACCCACGAACAGCAAACTGAAATCAATCAATCGGCTCGTGATACCGCCTGCGTTCATTAATAATCCCATGAGTATGAAAAGGGGCAAGGCGATCATGGCGTAGGAATCCATGCCTGCGAAAAACCGTTGGGGTAGAACCTGCATCAACATGGGTTTTTGGATAGCAAAATAGCAGAAGCTTGAGAACCCCAGAGAATAACCGATCGGAATACCAAGCAGCAGGCATATTCCCAGGCTAACTAGCAAAACTTCCATGTGGCACCTCCTGTTTGCCGTCGTTGCTTCGTTCAATAAGTTGACGAATGATGTGAATCAAGCAGTAAATTATCGCCAGGGCGCATCCCACCGGTACAATAATCTGCACGATCCACATAGAGATTTGTAACGTAGGCGCCTTGAACGAACCGGCTGAGCGTATCCAGGGCAGGCTGTACCAAAGCATCACCGCGTTTACCACCCCGACGATGACATATTTGATGATGTTGAGCAGGGTCTTAACTTTGCCTCGGACTTTATCGACAAGATAGGAAATACTGATATGATCACCTCTGCCGATGGCCACTGAGGCGCCCAGGGCGGTTGTATAAATAAATAGATAATTCATCGTCTCATTTCCGCCCATAATCGACGAATTAAAGCCGTAACGCATGATCACCAGGATGTTGGTAATGCATAAGATAATGAAGAAAACAATCGTGATGAGGATCTCTAAAAACCTCGTCATGGATTGTTCGAATCGAATCAGTTTTTCCATCTTGGCCTCCTGACTTGAAGGCAAGGAGCCGGATTAAGAGCCTGTCCGGCTCCTCGTTTTTTGAGAAGTAAAAGAATGAGTCCTTTATTTCTTGGCGATATCAAGCGCCTGATCGATATCTTTCTGGGTGAAATAGCCTTGATCGATGTAACTTTTCCAAACGGATTTAGTCTTTTCCACAAAGCCGGGTCGATCTTCGGGCTTGATCGCGTTGACCTTAAGTTTGTTAGACAGGAAGTTGAAAAAGCCTGTTTCCGAGTTCAACCAAATCGTATCGCTATAAATCAAGGCGGCTTCGGCGGAGGCGTCGAACACGGCCTTCAGGTTATCAGGCAGATTGTTATACCAAGCGGGATTCACATAAAAAGGATCCGGGTGCACCTGCCAGTTTATGAGGGAGAGGAACTTCTGGGCTTCGTAGAATTTCATGTCGACGATGTTGGAAAAAGGATTTTCCTGACCGTCTACAACGTTGGTTTTCAGAGCCATATAGGTCTCCGTATAGGCAACCTGCTGCGGATTCGCGCCCAGGGCTTTAAAGGATTTGATAGACAGTTCGTTGGGCGGAAGGCGCATTTTAAGACCAGCCAGGTCCTCAACCTTTGCCACCGGTCGTTTGCTATTGGTCATATTGCGCATGCCTCCGACAACGCCTGTAGCAGGAATATGGAAGCCGTTTTCAAGGGCACCCTGGTTGATTTTTTTACCGAAATCGCTGCGGATTACCTTAATCGCTTTTTCCGCATCTTCAAACATGAATGGCAGGGTATAAATGAGGAACTTCTTATTGGCTCTTTCAAAAAGCCCCCCTCGGCACCCTTGTACAAGGCCTTGCTTGACCATATCCAGGACTTCGGCTTCTTTGCCCAAAACCCCTGAAAAATAGGTTTCCACCTTGATCTGGCCCTGGGACGCCTTTTCAATTAGGTTTTTAAAAAAGACCATCGACTGGCTGCGCGGGTGGTTTTCGGATTGTGTGTTGGCATACTTGAACAGATATTTGGCCTCGGCCGAGACCTGTGAGGGCGTGCCCACAATCAGAAACGACACTGCCAGTATGGCCACAAAACAAATAAGGGTAACTTTTTTCATCTTTGGCTCCTTTTCATGATTTGAATGGTTGTTGTTTATGGGGACCTTCAAAGGCCACCTTCCGTTTAATTTTCAAACATTACCTTGACAGTTTCAGCCGAGCCGGCGGCAGCAAATGCGCTTTCGAACTCATCGAATTTGTAACGGACGGAAATGAGTGGCGCCATTTGAAAAACCCCGGAGGCGCCCCAACGCAGGGCACGCTGATAATGCCTGTCAATCTGAGCAGCGTCTCCAATAATGGTCAGTCCGCTTCTGGCAATTTTCAGCGGACTTATGGTCGCCTCGGGATAGAGCCCGAACAGTGCCACGCGTCCTCGATTACCGGCAACATCGATCGCCAAGCGGGTAGCAATCGGTGAATTTGCTGTTTCAACCGCGATATCCACGCCCTTGCCGCCGGTGATCTCATAGACCCGGGAAACCACATCTTCCCGGCTCCCATTTACAATATCAGTAGCACCGAGAGTCTCGGCAATTTTAAAACGCTCGATATCTTTATCGATCCCGATCATGATAATCTTGCTCGCCCCGGCAGCCTTGAATGCCTGCAAATGAAGCAGACCAAGTGAACCCGGCCCGACAATGGCAATGGTATCGCCAAGCAAAGGCTTAACGGTCTCGATGGTCCGGGCCGTCAATCCGATCGGCTCCAGGCAAGCTGCAGCAACAAAGGATACGTCATCTGGAATTTTATGCACCTTGGCAGCAGGGACAACAATATATTCGGCAAAGGTGCCATGGCAGGTAAGTCCGATATGGCACCAACTCATACACATATTTTGGTCTCCGCTGATGCAATCGTCACAGCAGCCACAGCCTTCAATTGGCATTATGCCAACACGATCACCGACGGCATAATTCTTCACCTCCTTTCCTATCTCAGTAATAATACCGGCACCTTCATGCCCTAAAATAAGGGGAATGGGCACCGGCTTGCGACCGACATATTTGTTCTGCATGATGGATACGTCCGAATAGCAGAGGCCGGTAGCCTTTATTTGCACTTTGACTTCATCGGAACCGGGAATCGGTTCGGGCATCTCTCTGAGGTCGACACTACCGGCTTTTTCATCATACTTAACGATTGCCTTCATTTTAATCCTTTCTCGTATGGACGCGAACGCGCGTCCAGCTTTAGGCATAGTCGATTTTTATCGGTTTGTTCGTAACACCCGATTCATATACGGCTAGTGTTGCAACCAAGGTTTTGCGTGCATCTTCGCCAGATGTACGCGGCGGCTCTTCACCGCTGATAACCCGACAAAAGTGTCTCAGTTGTTCCGGGTAGGGATCAGCGCTGGTAATATCCAATTGTTCTGTCGTTATCGGGTGCTGCCATCCTGCTTTTGATGAATCCGCGTAGTAAACTTTGCACATCCCCGGAAATGTTAGAGACGCTTTGGTACCTAAGAAATGGTAAATGTTTCCTTTGGTCGGGTAAAAATGCGGGTTTTCCCCCATGGTACATTCATACCCCCAAAGGGATGGTGCTGCATCGGACATCAATATGCTGGCAAGTGTACCATCGGTGAAGCGCAGTGATATGCTGACAGTGTCTTCAACCTCGAATTGGCGGGTCTTATTGCTCACTTCGGCATAGACGCGTTCGATATCCCCGCAGAAATATCGCAGATTGTCGATCTCGTGGATTGTGTTGATCAAAATCGGTCCCCCGCCTTTTTGGCGGCGCCAGGGACCGGCCACAAAATACTCAGCGGGTTTATACATGCACCAAAGGATCGAAATCCCGACAATATCTCCTAAATCGCCACGGTGAATCATTTCACGGGTGGCATAAACCATGGGATTGAATCGCCGGTGATGAGCGATCAGTAGCTGGACGTTGTTTCTTCGTGCACTGGCAATCAATTTGTCTGCCTCTTCAACCGTAGTAGCGATCGGCTTTTCCACAAAGAGATGAAGTCCTTTATCAGCACAGACAGATCCAACCGGCTCATGCAGTTCGTTTGGCAGGGAGATGATCACCCCATCAAGCGCTTCTTTTTCAATCATTTCCTCATAATTATTGTAATAAACAACGTTGAGATCGCGTGCCATTTTTTCATGCGAGGGGTCCTGGTCACAGATGGCAACATATTCGCATTCATCAATTTCAGCAGCGAACTGTGCATGAACTTTTCCGATCATCCCTACACCGATTGATGCCAGGCGAACCCGCTGTGAGCTGCGTTGATTTTTTTTTGTGTTTTCCATTCTACTTTCTCATTTATTATTTTGTTGGTTCTGGGTTCGGTTGTTTATTAAGAGATTGCCGATTTTCTGAGCGAATCGGTCACTCCGAGCGGCAGGCAAGGACCGCTCTACTCTGTTGATACTCAGGGGGGAAAACCCAGAACATACAGATGTTTGCCCCCGTTGATCGGACCCTTTAAAATGTCTTCGATCAGTTTGGGATCGTGCTGGGTCATCTGTTCGATCGGCTGCAATTTGCCGGGCGGAAAGCGCTCCAGAATGTCGTCATGCAGCTGAACCATGTAGTCCATGAATTTCTCCACCGAAGGGATTGCTTTTTTCGGATCGGCTTTGCTGGCCTTGCCCAAAACACCCTCTGGAAACATCACACATTCAATGCCGCCGGCACCCACGTGGCAGTGGCCCGGGATGGGATTTCCGTAAATATCGCCGCCCCGGTCGATGTGGCCCGGCGGCAAATATCCTTTCACGTCAGTATCCTCTGCGTTTTCAGGCTGACACAGCTCGGGGAATAGCGCCATCGAAACGGACTGCTCGGCCTCACAAGCGTGTTGGAACGGGTTATCGTATGGCCCGCCGTGGGCCTTATCCATCAACGTTTGCCCCATCACCCGGGGCACATCCACGAAAAAGAGCATGGCCGGTACCTGATAGCGCTTGCCGAACTCCTGCAGGGCCGAAGGAATAATATACTCCTGGCCGTGCAGGCTGATCCAGATCTGTTTGCGAAAGCCCGTATTCCAGAAACCCGCGATCATCGCCCGGATATAATCGGAGAATACGTCATCCGGAATGACAACTGTTCCCGGCTGCCCCAAATGGTGGAAAGGATGCGAGCCATAGTGCAGCGGCTCGGCAACCGTGCATCCGGTGACCCTGGCCACTTCCTCGGCCATGCGCGTTACGACAAAGGTGTCTTCGCCGAATGGCCCGGCGGCACCGTGGTTCTCAGTTGAACCCACAGGTACGATCAGGATATCGTTCTTATTCAGGCGCTCTTCCACATCCTTTTTGGTCATTGTTTGAAAATAGATTCCGGAGGGTTTGTCCATATGGCCGCCTTCCGGGGGGATTGTCCATTTGCTCATTGTGTGGCCTCCTGTTGACTTTTTAGTGTTATTTGCGGTGACTGGCCAGTTGCGGCGCATAGATCCATACAAATTCAAGGTCCTCGTCGCCCGTATTGACTATTTTGTGCATTCCTCCCGGCGGGTTGTAAACGCAAATACCGGGCTGGAGTTCGATCTCCTCGTCTGCGGTGATAAATTTTCCCTGACCGGATATGAAGTACATCACTTCTTCTTCCTGGTCGTGTTTATGCTCCGGAACCATCCCGCCCGGATGCGTCCTGTTTACGCCCATGGCCAGGTTCCGGGAACCGACAGTTTTTTCCGATACCAGAATCCAAGATGTGCGCGGTGGTTCACGCCGTTCGCCTTCCATGGTATTCAGATTGACAACTTTCAGTTTTGACATGTATGACCTCCTGATTTTCTTAACGGTATGCATATCCCGCCATTAACATCCAAAGTGACACCGATGATCCAATCGGTCTCCCTAAAATTGATTTTGCACTGGCGCAACCTTCCAGATTTTTTTCATTTCCGTGTTTGAAATATCAAAAACGGTATTATGCGGCGGTAGCGGTTCGTTGCGCATAAATTCCGGGACATCGCAGCACGCGGTGTTTAGCCCGGCCATTTTATTGAACTCGCGCTCGGTTTCCAGGCACTTTACACCCATTTGCTGGACATCTTCGTATGTGAGATTAAAACCATGGCGCGCATTGAGCAGTTCGGCAAACAGATCGGGTTTTTTCACAAATGCCGGCCGAATAAACAAACACACCCCCAAACTGTCCAGAATCGCAGCCCGAAGTTGAAGTCGCCGGGAAGCTT
>JASFGZ010000193.1:0-8117 GCA_050123495.1 Desulfobacterales bacterium | reverse complement strand
AGCTGATACACTGAAAAAAATTTGGGATATTATTATGAAACCTGAAACTTAATGGAATTATGGATATGTAGATGGTATAATAAGAGTGTATGATTTTCAATTATGCTGAAAATAGGTTCAAAATTTAGTCAATGTCCGATTTGATGGTATGCTCTAAAAAAATTATGTCAGATTAAATTCTGGCTACTGCACTTTTCAAGCCTTTTAGCTTCCCAGCTTCCAGGCTTCCAAACATTCTAGAGCGGATCGTGCCAGTCTTTCAGAATGGCATGGGCGAGTTTAAGATCTTCCGGGCTGGTTATCTTTATATTACTGCGACTGCCGGGTAGAATTTTTACGGCTTCTCCCAACCGTTCCACCAGGGACGCATCATCTGTCCCTACAAAGCCTTCCTGTTTAGCCTTTTCATGAGCTTCTTTGATCAGTTTGACTTTAAAGACCTGAGGCGTCTGGGCCAACCACAGCATATCTCTTTTTTGGGTTTGAATGATTTCGTTTTTTGGGTTTACTTTTTTAACTGTATCGAAGGCCGGTATTCCGAGTATACAGGCGCCGCGTTCCGCAGCACATTTTATACTGGCGACAAGATGCGCCTGTCTTACAAATGGACGGACGCCATCGTGGATAATAACGATCCCCTCATCGGGTTCGATAATCTTCAGGGCGTTGTATACGGAATCCTGGCGTTCCGATCCTCCGGCAAGCAGGTTTACATCCTTTTGAAGTTTGGCAGGCGTCAGAATTTCTTTTTGACAAAAATCAAGATCCTCATCCGGCACAACCACAATGATGCGGTCAATCTCCGCGCAGCTGTCGAATTTTTTCAGTGTACGCCCTAGAATCGGAACCCCATCCAGCGCAATATATTGTTTGCGCACAGAACCGCTCATGCGATTTCCTTTTCCAGCTGCTACGATGACGGCGTGTACTTTTTCCTTCACGCGATTGCCCGTAATGTTCCAAGTAAGTTATTTATTTTTAGCGCCTGTTCTTGTTGAAACAAAAAAGTGCCTAAAATGATCTAAAACGTTTGGCCTCTCGCAAAGACGCAAAATCGCCAAGGGCCTTTTAATTATTTAAATTATCTTTCTTTGCGGCTTAGCGTCTTTGCGTGAGCGATAACTGTAAAATGGGTAGAATTCCTCAACTTTAGGCATTTTAGACACTTTAGCTCACTTCAAATAGCTTAATTCTTTTGGTAGGGGCACTCCCTTGCCCATGGTGTCTTCGCCGTAATTTACACCGGCAAGAATCTGGATGTCTTTCAGCGTCCGCGCATCGCCTTCAAAGATCACTTCGGTGAGCTTTTCTTTTTGAATCTTACCGCCGGCCCACTGAAGGTCCAAAACACTGCTGGCGTCAAATCGATCAGCGCCGACACAGAGTTCAACCTGCCCTCCATAGTTCTGGACAATTTTCGCTACCAGAAGACAAGGTCGGCTATGAAATCCCAATTTTACGGGCACGCCCACCTTAATGGATGAACGCTCGATGTTTTCATTGAGTATTTGTTGGGCCAATTCAATACCAATTGTTAGGAAATGGCATGCATTAAAAAGGCCGTAATTGATCGTGCGATTCAGAAGGGTTTTAGGATTAACTAAATTGGATAAGCTGACCTGAACTTTTTTGTAAGTATTTTTATACCCGGCTTCGTGCAGGTGGCGCTCATAAAAATGAAGCAGGCGCCCGACCATTTGCAAAAGATGAAAAACAACCGAAAAATAACCGCGCAGTCGCTTTAGCTCACGATTACCAAACCTGAACCCTCCGTGGATAACATAGGTATCAAATGCGGATTGAAGGTTGTGTACCAGCATTTCATAGCGTCTGATTTCAACCTCGTTAACCTTGTTGGGAACAATGCTTAAAATTTCTTTGTGCGTATAGGGTTGATAAAATTTCAGCTGGTCAAAGCTCTTGGCAATATTTAAGAATTCACTGGAGATTTTGACAATATTTTTTTTCTGTTGGTCCTTATCTTTGTCGTCAATATCATAATCGAGCATTTCACCGGTAACGACACCGGGAAAATCGGCCGCCGAAAATTGAGTATCCGGAGGCTGAATTCTAAGTCGTTGGGCCTCTTTCAATATAACCGGCGCCATTTTCATCAGAGTCCGGGTTAAAAAATCCAGTGTGGCTTCACCTTCTTTTGGGAAATCACCAACATCAACCAGATCGTAAAAATCAAGACGATTGGATATATGTTTTTGGAAATTTGCCGCCAGACTCAGGTGTCGAATTGAAGCAGCAAGTTCCCGATAAAAATACCAGTTCTTGTTATTTTTTGCACCGTGAAAATCGAGAAAATCCTCGAGCAGCATAGAGGCCGACACAAGTGTTGAGTATAGCTTTTGGGTGAAAACGGCTTCAGGCTTTTCAACATTTGAGATATAGATGCAGCATTTTAAATAATCCTGGGAAAATGTGCGTACTTTTTCAATAAATGAATCCCCGATTGTTGTTTCGGTCTTCTTCATCAATCTTCGCTGTTCCTTTTCCGGGTTCTGGTCACTGGGTCTAATAAGAGTTTCAGGTGTCGGTTGTCAGGTGTCAGGTCAAAATTGGCAGAAATGAAATCTGAACACTGACACCTGACACCTGAAAAAGGAAACGGCCAGAGTAGCACATAAGCCGAATCCTGTTCCCGGCTTGGGTTTCCCCTCGCCGGGCAACGATCATTCATCTGTGGATGCCGATTGCCCGACACCTCTTGCGACCTACCCGGGAGCTTGGGCGGGCTACCCTTAAGCGCTCCCCTATTTGGTCTTGCACCAGGTGGGGTTTGCCGAGCTTCTCCGGTCACCCGGAGAACTGGTGCGCTCTTACCGCACCGTTTCACCCTTACCCGGCACCAAACCAACCGGTTTGGTGCCGGGCGGTATACTTTCTGTTGCACTTTCCTTCGCGTTACCGCGACTCCACGTTATGGAGCACCCTGCCCTATGGTGTTCGGACTTTCCTCCGGATTTTAAAATCCAGCGATCGTTTGGGCTACTCTGACCGTCTATTTTGGTCTTTCCAGTAGATAATCCTCTCACAGATCGGGCATCTTTTCAAGCTGTCACCGCGCTGCAATTCGTTGTACATCTGTGGCGGAATATTCATATGACATCCCTGACAGACCGCATCCTTAACAGCGACGATACCGATTTTATTCGTTTGATTTGATTTTATCTGGTCAAAGGTGGCGAGCATTTCGGCATCGATACTGCTGGAAACCGTTTCCCATTCAGCGCCAAGATCACCGAGTCGCTGTCGCCCCTCCTGCGCTTCCTTTTGAATGATTTCTTTTTCAGTTGTTATCTGTGATTCAAGTTTTGAAAATTCCGCTCTTTTTTCCTTGAGCACATTTTCAGCTTCTTCAATACGATCCAGAAATTCGATCATATCATCTTCTTTTTTTGAGTTCATCTCCTTCAAGTCGTCTATTTCCTTCAGCGATGATTGATACTCTTTATTGGTTTTTGCAATGCTGAGCTTTGCCTCACTTTTTTTTATGCGGTCAAGATACATCTGCACATCTGATTCGTAAGTCCTGTATTTTTGGTTCAACTCATCGATCAAAGATTTTTGGTTCTCGACGGACTGCTGAAAGTTCAGCAGATTATTATCAAGTATCTCAATACGATGATCAACGGTGCTTAATTTGGTTTTTATATGGCTTATTTCGATTTCAATCTTTTGAAGTTTTACAAGAGAATCAATCTGTTCTTGGGTAACGCTGGGCATTTTATTCATCCTATTCGCTGTTTTATTCGCCTTCGCCTGAATACCTTGCAGCATTATAAAATAATAAAAGGATCCTTTTCAAGATTGCAGGCTTCGACTTTGGTTTTAAACCCTTTTTTGTTACATATTCTATTTAGATGATGCGCGAGTGCCTCAACCATAAGGTGTTCTGATGCAAAATGTCCGATATCAATAATTCCGCGATTGGCACTTTCAGCATCACGGGCATCATGATAGCGGATGTCGCCGCTGATATAAACCTGGGCGTCGGAAGAGAAAAATGCTTGCATCAGGCTGGACCCGCTGCCGCTGCATATCGCAACCCGAGTCACCTTCAGTTCGGGATTCCCCGTAATTTTTGCAAAGTTAAGCTGAAGCTTTTTTTTAACCATTAACGCCAATGACTTTAGACGGGTGGCTCTGGCAAGTGAGCCAATCCGTCCAATACCATGCTCCGCTTCGCCGTCAATCGAGGGGAAATTATCCTGTTTAAGCGGTTCTACAGTTTTGACCGGTTGCAGTATCTTCAAATGTTTAAGTCCCAACCGCTTCGCTAAAACATCATTGACACCGTCCCGGACAATATCGAGATTGGTATGTGCGGAAAAAATTGCGAGCTGATGCTGTGAAGCCATCTGGATAATGGACCCGGCGGGTGTGTCAAAATCAATGGATTTCAAGGGCCTGAAAATCAAGGGATGATGCGTAATTAATAGATCGACATCTTCTCTGCAAGCCGTTTTGACCACTTCCGGGCCCGGATCAAGCGCAACCCATATTCGCCGGACAGGCCACCGCGGATCACCGATCTGAAGCCCCACATTATCCCATTCTTCAGCCAGCCGCGGCGGGACCAAGTGGTCCATAATCTTTATGATTTGTTCTACGGTTGCACCCATTGCATCCCCTTGTCCCAGGTCAGGGGCTTCGCCCCGATTGGAACGGTAGCCTGTATTTCCCGACACGCTGCAATTTATAAAATCGTTCTGAAACAAAAAAGGCGTGGTCCTTTAATCCCACGCCATACAAAGAAACACTGACCGCATCCGGTTGCCGTTTTCGCGGTTTCCCTTAAGCCGCGAGCATTTTTCTTCTATCATTCGATATATGATTTTCTCTGTTCGCTGAAGCGTCACCGACCACCCGCGGAGCGGGTAGCTTGGTTTTTGCCGCCAGAAGCAATAAGAACCAAAGGCACGGCGCTGCCTTTTTCGGTGTGGGTTTAACCGCGGATTCTCGTGCAAAGCACCCGGTTTAAAAACACCCGATTAAGGTTTTTTCTGTATGCCGCACGTCTCACGGATGATGCATGGGCCCACCTGGAATCGAACCAGGGACCTACCGGTTATGAGCCGGTGGCTCTGCCAGCTGAGCTATGGGCCCACATGGTTTTTAGAAGTGGTCTCAAAACCCCGTCTCCCCGCTCGGTGTTGCGGGGTCCTTGAACCTGATCTGAGGTTTTGAAACCACTTCTTCTAGTTAATTAGCTTCTGCTCGAATCTTTGTCAATGGTTCCGCTCAACTTAGGTCTCAATAAAATTTTTCAGCTTTCGACTTCGTGTTGGATGGCGCAACTTTCTCAATGCTTTGGCCTCTATTTGCCGAATCCTTTCGCGCGTTACCGCAAAATCCTGGCCAACTTCTTCAAGCGTGTGGTCGGCCCTCTCTCCGATTCCAAAGCGCATACGCAAAACCTTTTCTTCACGAGGGGTCAACGTGGCAAGGACTTTTCTGGTTTGCTCGGCGAGATTCATATTGACAGCCGCATCAGACGGCAACATGAATTTCTTGTCTTCAATAAAATCGCCCAAATGGCTGTCTTCTTCTTCGCCAATCGGAGTCTCAAGGGAGATCGGTTCGCGGGCAATTTTGAGAACTTTGCGCACCTTTTCAAGTGGGATCTCCATTTTTTCGGCAATTTCTTCTGGAGTGGGTTCCCGCCCCTGTTCCTGCACCAGGTAACGTGATGTTCGAATGAGCTTATTGATCGTTTCAATCATATGGACCGGAATTCGTATCGTTCTTGCCTGATCCGCAATCGCTCTTGTGATCGCCTGCCGTATCCACCAGGTTGCATAGGTGCTAAACTTGTACCCGCGCCGATATTCAAACTTATCCACGGCTTTCATCAATCCGATATTGCCTTCCTGAATTAAATCCAAGAATTGCAAACCACGGTTTGTATATTTCTTGGCAATGCTGACGACCAAGCGTAAATTGGCCTTTGTCAGTTCGCTTTTGGCGAGCTTGGCTTTAAAGCGTCCTTCTTCAACAGCAGACATCACACGTTTTAACATTCGATTGGAGGTCTTTAATTCATTTTTCCTGGCAGTAACGTTTTCCTCAATTTTTTTTAACTCTTTGTGTAGAGAACCCAAATGTTCTTTGGATAAATCGCAGCGCGCTGCAGCCCATTTGACGAACTTGGTCTTGGTATTTAAATGCTCCCGAAGCTCTTTTACAGATGTATCAACAATATCTGCCCCCCTGCTGAATAGCTTGGCCATCTCATCGAACCATAATATCTGGCCGCGAATATTCTCCTCAATTCCGTCAATAACACTGGCCTCCAAACGCCACTCCTTTAACAAATCAAATACTTTATCAGTTCGTCGCGCAATGCTTCTTCTGAGCTTTCTTTGTTCTTCTTGATCTAATTTGCCTAAAAATAGCGCTTCCCGGGTAGCTTTGTTTTCCTCATGGAATTTCTTAATGGCCCGGATGGTCTTCAGAAATTTTTCTGTTTGTGCCATTTCATCAAGGTAGGTATCGCCTTCATCGACATCTCTAAGCACATGTTTGGGCCGAATGCTTTCGTTCTCTATCTCCTCACCCAGGCTGATGATACTTTCCGCCCCGGTTGTGGTTTCTAAAAGGGCATGCAAAACTTCTTGCTCACCGGCTTCTATTTTTTTGGCAATTTCGACTTCGCCTTCCCGGCTGAGCAACGTAACCAGGCCCATTTCTCGAAGGTACATTTTTACAGGATCCGTAACAGTGCCGAAATCTGTATCCGTAATTTTTCCCGTTACGGGCTTTTTTTCTTTTTTCTGTTTCTGTGTGATTAATTTTTTCTTTGTCTTCTCATCAACGACTTCGATATCGTTTTCATCAAACATGATGAGGGTTTCATCGATTTGCTCCGGGGAAAGCATTTCTTCTGGAATCAATTCATTAATTTCGTCGTAGGTTAAATATCCCTGCTTTTTCCCTCTGGCGAGCAACTGCTTAATCGCCTTCAATGTCGTCTTTTTGGTTTTCGGAGCTGTTACTCTGGCTTTTGATGGGGATGTTTTCGCCCTTGAAGTCTTGGCTCTGGGCTTCGATGGGGATTTTTTCGCCCTTGAAGTCGTGGCTCTGGTCTTTGATGGGGATGTTTTCGCCCTTGAAGTCGTGGCTTTGGTCTTCGATGTTGTTGCAACAGTTCTTTTGGCTTTTTCTGGGGATTTCCCGGCACGCGCTTTCCTTGCAGGACTTTGTGCGCGTTTGGGTCCTGTGGCAGTCTTTTTTGCTGTTTGTCTTTTTGCGGTCGTTTTCGCGCTAACCTTTTTTGTAGCCGATTTCGTTGCCATAAAAACTCGCCTCCCGGAAAAATCAAAGATTCAATACTACCTCACCGTTGGATACGATCATTTCGTATTGAAACTTAAATACTCAATGATTTAATAAATACTATATGTTAAATGAGCGTAGTCAAGTCCAAGCCGACAGTTATTTTTTAAGCAGTTATGCCAGCTTTTGTTTTTGGCTCTGTATCGCCAACTTTTGCTTTTCTTTCAATAACTTATGCAATGTTTCGTGATCGTTCTTTTTTTCAGCGGCTCTAATCTGTTCTAGAATCTTGCTGTCGCGGCGTTTTTTTCCAGTCGTAACGAACTGATTAATTAACTTCAAACATCCCTTTTCATCCCACGATTCTTCAATCATTGCCAATGTGGTAATCAGATTCTGTTGCACCGGGTCCTCGATAGACGTGAGTAACTCTGAAATTTGCTCGGCCGAAGATAATTGATTTTCCAAAATCGTCTTGCCAATGGATTTGAGAATATCATTCTCAATATAATCAATAACATTGTAAATTTTGACATCCGGCAATATCGCCGGAAATTGTAACATCATCGCAATAATTTGCTTTTCCAGTCGACTGCCTTTATCTGCAAGGTCATTGCGCGCCGGCGATTCCTTTTTTGATTGAACAGACCTATGCTCTCGAACCTTTTCCAATACGATGTTTTCATCAATGCCGATTCGCTCGGCGAGCTGCTTGATGTATAAAGACCTGGCCACTTTGTCATTTATTGCGGCCAGAGGTCGTTGCAGTTCGGCAATAACACGAATTTTACCTTCGGTTGTTAGCCCGTGCTTGCTTATGGCCTGCTCAA
>JASFGZ010000192.1:0-8137 GCA_050123495.1 Desulfobacterales bacterium | reverse complement strand
TACAGTGATTATTTCGTGGATCTGGATGCGGATCATCAGGAGGAGATCATTGCCAGAACTGAACATGCTTCAATTTGAGCGGCTCACGGCCAATGGCTCAAAGCGCACGGCATAAAAGCTGGCTGCCGGCGGTTTATATCAGATTCAATTCCTTTACCCTGCACCCTATACCGTATACTTTTTTATTTGATATTTTCGGTCATATCTTCCGTATTTCCAATGATATATTCGGATAACCTGCATGGACGGGGTTTGCGGGGGTCGCTCCCGTCATAGAAACCTTTACCGCTGCCGGCACCATACTCACCGTTTTTTACCATTTCTGAGGTTCGGTTATCGGTTTGCGATCGAATTCAGTTTCACTTTGCCTGTATGTGTGGCGGATTCGCTGTAATGCGGTGAAATTTGCAAAAATGGCTACCAGCCAGATGGCAATTTTTAAGGCCACCGGATGTATTAATGCGCCCAGTCCAAGAAAGACGATGCGTTCCGGCCGCTGCATGATGCCAACCTTCGAATCAAATCCAAGGCTCTCAGCGCGGGCACGGGAATAACTGACCATAATCGAGCCGCACAGGGCAAAGAAAATAACCACCGAAGTTGGATAATTTTTTATCATGACGAAATATACGAGAATACCGAAAAACATGACAAATTCGGAATAACGATCCACAGCTGAGTCAAACATGGCACCAAAACGGGTCGTCTTATTTGCGAAGCGGGCTAAACTACCGTCAATTGCATCGCATAATCCGCCAAGTAATATTAAAAAGCCACCCAGGCGCAGATGGCCCATGATAAACGCAACCGCTGCGATTGATGTGATAATTAGACCGGCGAGTGTAAGGCTGTTTGGACTCATTCCCCATTTCGCAAGAATTTTAATCAACGGCGTCAGCAAATTTACAAAGCTATTTTGCAAGCTTATGGGAATTAGGCGACGATTTGTGTTAACCATTTGACAGCCTTTTCAATTATTTGTTTTACCGCAAATCTGATACTATCACCTATCTCAATCCGCCTCCGGCGGACGAAAGCCCTTAGATAAACCGCTATTTTTAAGATAGCTTATAGACTCAACATACAACTTTTAGCACAATCCTCGTTGTGAATAAAGACTCCCGTTAAAATTTACGGATGGGTTTTTGAAATCGCTTCTAATTTTTATGGGATTGATCTTTATGGGCCAGCAGTAGCGTGTTCTTTTTTATATAGTTTCCGGCGATCTGCCGAGTAACCAACTTGGCCGCATTCGTGCAAGCTTCCGAAATATTTTTCTGCTTTAAAAATCTTCCAATAACATAAGAAGCCAAAAAAATATCGCCGGCGCCTGTTGGATCCTCGACCGACATCAGTCTATCTGCATCATAATGAATTTTATCGCCGGACTGCTTTTGTACGAAGCCACCGTTTTCCCTTAAGGTAACGATAAATTCTTCTATTTTAAATCTGGTCATCAATTCGATTAAATTTACCTTGTAAAAATCTAGGATGGCATCGTATTCGACTTTGTTTGCTTTGATAACATGCGCCGTCATTAAGGCATCCGATAGTTTTTTGGAAACGATCGGATAGACGATTTGGTTTCTTACAGATCGGACATATCCCTGAACATCCAATATTACATTAAGGTCAAGATCGTCTAGTAAATTGATGGCATGCCCATCAATATCCAATGGATGCAGCGGGCCAAGATGGATGACATCTACGCGTTTTAGGACATGTGCGATTTGATCAGCGCTTACGGGCCGAGCTTTTTGAGGCAGTCTTTGTCGTCGCCCGTCTCTATCAATATGATTTACGAAATGAGTCGTGTGTTCAGTCTTTCCATTAAATACCACGATATTTTCTTGTTCTAATCGTTCATTAATTTCTTGGTCCTGTCTGGCAATATTGGAAACAGCCAGTGTCTCGATGCCGTGTCTTGCATAGGTAATTCCGGAATATGTCGTAACGCCACCCATCTTAAGAAAACTCAAATTTTTGCCCACAATTTTATCGACGGTGGTTGATCCAATTACAGCGATGCTTTTCATCGTCATTTTGGTCCTTTTCGAAGAACGGGTAAATACAGCATAGAAACTGCGGGTAGATATCCATTAAATGTACACGGAATGTCGGAATAATCAACCCTAACTTGAAAGCTTTTAAACCTCAGTCAAATTTGTTAGATTAAATTCGTTTTTACAGGATCTATATGTCCAGACACTTTATAATTGAATCGTTACAATGACTACCGAACTTGCCAATACCTTAAATAAATCTCTTTCGATTGGAAATCGATCCATAGCGAAAAGACTGGTCCTTGCCCCCATGGCGTTTGTGGGCAACGTCGCATTTCGTGAGCTGGTTGAAAAATTTGGTGGCTATGGTTTGCTGTTTACTGAGATGTGCAGCGCAAAAAGAATACTCCATGAAAACAGATATACATCATCGTATTTCAGGTGGCGGGATCCGGAGCTTGGCTATCTGGTTTGTCAGATTTTTGGAGCTGATCCTACGATCATGGCATCCGCAGCTCAGCGGATTGAGAAGGAAGGTTTTTTCGGCATCGACATTAATTTTGGGTGTTCGGACGTTTCAATCTGTCGCCAAAACTGCGGTGCGGCGATTTTAAATGAGCCAGATCTGGCTGCCCGAATTGTGGCTGAAGTTCGAAAAAATGTTTCGATTCCGCTTTTTGTCAAATTTCGCACGGGATGGAAGGACGCGCCTCAGGTTGCCGTTGATTTTGCAAAAAGATTCGAAGATGCCGGTGCAGATGCGTTGACATTTCACCCGAGGGTCGCTCCAGATCGGCGATCCCGGCCGCCCAAGTGGGAGTACATCGGAATGGTCAAGCAGACGGTTTCCATACCGGTTTTTGGCAATGGCAATGTTTTTGATCAGAGCGACTGTTGGCACATGCTGCAGACCACAGCCTGCGATGGTGTAGCTATTGGACGGATGGCGATCGCAAGACCCTGGCTGTTTGCCGAGTGGTCGGATGGATTACAGGTTGATTCGGGAATTTATTTTGAGACCGCCAGCAGTTTGGCGAAGCTGATGCTTAAACATTTCGATCCTGCCAAAGCCTTAAGACGCTTTAAAAAATTTGCGTTCTATTTTTCGGCCAATTTCAAATATGGACATACCCTTTTTACCAGGATTCAAAATGCCCATGATATGCTGGAAGTTGAAACTGTGCTTTTGAGATTTTTTGAAACCCCCGCCGAGACCGTATCAAGGCCCAATATGAATTTTTTCAGCTGATCGGTACAGCCAGGCTTAAATATTTATTTTCTTCGGCAAACATTAGTTTTTTAGCTACCATCATTTTTAAGAATTTCAGAATTCTATCATCCGGAATCCTTGAAAATTTGGTAAGAATGGTCTCAAATGAGCGCTGCTTCTGACAAAATAAGTAAATTGACCTGGAAGCGCCCACGAGGCGATGGGTGGCGGGTTCGGCTTGAAAGCGCCTTTGACGAATGATGATAAAATCTCTGCCGTCTTGAAAGCTTAAGATCGGCAGATGCCCTGGCCCATTGTGAATTGCCGTATATTGTTTTTGCCACTCGGAGATCTTCTTTTTTACCGGTTTCCAAATTTTTTTCTGGTATGTCAGATCTCCGCGGTAAGCCTGGATCATAAAAGACAATGTTCGACAAATCTCTTCGGGGAAAAGATCGGACCAATTTGGATGATTGAATACCGCTTTAACTCCGAATTTTTTTGGATTCTGCCATACCGGACTTCCCATCCCCAGCCAAAAATTGACCGCTTTAAGCGGATAAAACGGCATGGCAAACTCAATGACTTTAAGAGTCTCGGTCACATCCTGCATATCACTTCCCGGGAACTGCAGGATTAGATTGGAGATGTTTTCAATTCTCAGCGCTTCACAATTTTTCATAATTTCTAGATTTTGAATAGCGTTGGTGCCTTTATGTAATTTTTTCAGAAGACGACTGCTAAGCGCCTCTATTCCAATCTGCACCTTTTGCATCCCGCAATCGCGCATAACTTGTAATTCCATCCATGGCGTGGTTGCCCGAACCTCCCCGAAAAAACGCAGGTCTTTATTTAATTTGCCGATTTGCTTAAATATTTCAACAGAGCCCTTCCGGGGAAGAACGTTATCGGTGATCGCCACTGAAAGCGTTTGGTATCGCCCCGTCAGTTGATCGATTTCAGAAACGACCTGGGACGGGGGTTTATGGCGGTAACCGTGCCATTGAAGGTTCAGGTTGCAAAAAGCGCATCCGCTAAGCTTGCCGGATCCGGCAGTCCGTTTCCACCAACATCCTCGTGAAATTTCAACGGGCAAGATAGGAAAAAAGGTCTCGCGGGCATTAAACGTTTTCAGCAAATCAAAATACGCATCGTAATCCGGAGCCGGTAGATCGTTTAATGTATCCATTTGTAAAGAAGCGCTTTGGCCGATGTTTTCGACATCCGTCGACCGGCTGACAACTCCCTTAATTTTTGTTAAATCAAGATCATGCGGGGCTTTTCTGAGGTGTTCAATGATCTGATATAATGGCATTTCACCTTCACCGCGGACAACAACATCTATCTCCGGGAATCCCTTCAGAAAGCCTTGAGCCGCTTGACCCGAAGTTGAAGCCCCACCGACGACGATAATCAGGTTGGGGAATTTCTTTTTTATGCACTTGATCACAAATAGTGCCGAAGTCAGTTGGCAAAATGAAATGCTAAAACCGAGCAACCCAAACGTCCCCCAATTTTGGCGGTTTAAAAAAGCATCTGTCGTTTTCTTTACCCGGGTTGTTAACTCACTGAACCTTATCGACCGCAAGATTGAATTTCCTGCGGATTCTTTCCGAAAAAGATCGGCAGCCTTTTTGAACCGCTGTGGATACAGCAATGCAGCATAAACGCTCTCTGCCAGCCAGGTCCGTTCTGAAATTTCATGATACAGCCTGTAGCCGATGGTTTGCGCCAATGAGAGATAAAAGTGAAAAACGTCAATTTGAAGATGAGATATGCGGGTTTGCAAAAATGCCTTCAACGTTCCCAGCTGGATGGAGGGTCGGCTGTAAAGCGGCCATGGGGTGGATATTAATGCGATTTTATCAAACGTTCGGTTCGACTTATGCTTCATTTCTATAATATTTTGAAAAGATTAGCTTTTAACGACATTGCTTTTATGCCGCCTGAATGGAATGATGGAATGTTGGGATATTGGAATAATGGTCAAAAACGTATAACTTCTATGTTTGGATTAAGAATGCCATTCCATGTCGGCGCGAAAGCTAAGAATAACAATCAGGATGCTCGTACGCATGACCTTGATGTATCGCGCCAATTGTTGTATGCACTCAGTTGTGGCCTGAACGAAAAGTTTGAAACCTGCTTTACGACTCATTACCATTGGTTTTTCGCATGAATCACGATATTTTTCAATGCGATGCAATGCAAACCCAGTATAGCGCTAAAGCTTCACTTCGTGCCCATCATTCCAACATTCCATCATTCTCCGCTCCGGCGGATGAGCGAAGTGAACTAAGGTATTTATGAGGAAAAAACCGGATCTAAAAGTAAATCTTGGCGCGATCGAACTTCAAAACCCGGTGATGACCGCATCCGGTACGTTTGGATATGCGCGTGAATTTGAAGAGTTTGTTGATCTAAATCGTCTCGGGGCGATTATCGTAAAAGGGCTGTCTCTGGAACCGACCAAAGGGAATCCGCCACCGCGCATTGTTGAAACTCCCTGTGGCATGCTAAATGCCATTGGTCTTGAAAATGTCGGCATTGACGTCTTCGTGAAAGAAAAGCTTCCGTTTTTGCAAACCCTTTTTCCGCCGATTTTTGTAAATATTTATGGCACATCGATCGAGGAATATGCCGAGCTGGCAGCCAGGGTCGATGAACTCGAAGCCATTTCGGGTGTGGAGGTTAATATTTCATGCCCGAATGTAAAAGCCGGAGGAATTGCATTTGGCGCTGATCCGAATTCTGCTTTTAATGTCGTTAAGGCTGTCCGAAAAAAAACAAGCAAACAGCTTATTGTTAAGCTGTCACCGAACGTGACCGATATCACCATCATCGCGCGATCTGCGGAGGAAGCTGGAGCCGATTCACTTTCTCTTATCAACACCATTACCGGTATGGCTATCGATATTGAAACCCGGCGCCCGAAGATCGCCAACATCACCGGTGGGCTCTCGGGTCCCGCTATCAAGCCTGTTGCTTTGCGAATGGTGTGGCAGGTGGCACAAGCAGTAAAAGTCCCGGTTATCGGAATCGGGGGCATCATGACGGCGATTGATGCGCTGGAGTTTTTTATTGCCGGCGCAACTGCGGTTCAAATTGGCACTGCCAATTTCGTCAACCCCCATGCGACCTTAGATATCATCGACGGTATCGAAAAGTTTCTGGCACAAAAAAAGACTGACCGGATAGCGGATATTGTCGGGACACTGGAAACAAACGCAAAGATTGCGGATTTTTGATTGCGGATTGCGGACTTGGATTTCCTGCGGACGAAGTTTTTATCAATCCGCAATCCGAAATCTTCTTTATGCCATTGCTCCAAACTTACAATACAACTGATTCTTTAACGGGATGCGACTTCAGATATTCCAGGCGGTTGAGCCCATTCACATAGGCTTTGGCACTGGCGGTGATGATGTCGGAGTCTGCACCCCTGCCCAGTGCAAGCAGCCCGTTTTCTCTTAGACGAACAGTTACTTCTCCCTGGGCATCCGTGCCGCCGGTCAAGGCACTGACTGAAAACCGCAACAGTTCCGAGCCCGTTCCGGTGAGGTCGGCGATGGCATTAAAAGCTGCATCGATCGGCCCATTCCCATAGCCGGCGCCCCGTGCCGGCCGTCCGTTGATCTCCAGCTTAACACTGGCCATCGGCAATACGGTCGTACCGGAGGTCACATGCAGATATGCAAGATTAAAAATATCTGAGGTGCGCAGGATGCCTTCGGTGACGATAACTTCTAAGTCTTCATCGACAACGTGCTTTTTTTTGTCTGCCAGTTCCTTAAATCGGGTGAAGACAAGATTAATTTCTTCATCAGACAAATCATAGCCGATTTCTTTGAGACGTGAGCGTAAGGCATGTCTTCCGGAATGTTTTCCGAGTACAAGCTTGTTGGTGCTGAGTCCGATGGTTTCCGGCTTCATGATTTCATACGTCATGGGATTTTTAAGCACCCCGTCCTGATGAATGCCCGCCTCATGCGCGAACGCATTGGCGCCGACCACGGCTTTATTCGGCTGTACGATGATACCCGTAATCATGCTGACGAGGCGGCTTGTCGGATGGATATGTTCGGTATTGATGGAAGTCGTCAGTCCCAACGAATTGTTGCGTGTGACCAACGCCATTACGACTTCTTCAAGAGAGGTGTTGCCGGCGCGCTCTCCAATGCCGTTGATGGTCACCTCGGCCTGCCTGGCACCGGCATTAATAGCTGAAAGTGTATTTGCGGTTGCCAGGCCTAAATCATTGTGGCAGTGCACGCTTAATACGGCTTTGTCGATATTCGGGGTGTGAGCCTTAATGTAGCTTACAAGATCAGAAAATTCTTCCGGGATGGCATAGCCGACTGTATCCGGAAGGTTAACCGTAGTTGCCCCGGCTTCAATAACAGCTTCAAAAACTTTGCAAAGAAAATCCCGGTCGCTACGCGAGCCGTCCTCTGCTGAGAATTCGATGTTATCGGTAAACGATTTGGAATAGTGTACAGCCTCCACCGCAGCTTTTACCACCTCCTCCCGGCTCATTTTTAGTTTGTATTCCAGATGGATGTCAGAGGTTGCAATAAAGGTGTGGATTCTCGGCTTGGCGGCATGGCGGATGGCCTCCCAGGCGCGGTCGATATCGTCTTTGGAGGTGCGGGCTAAGGCCGCCACTTCCGTCCTTTGCAGCTTGGCGGCAATCTCCGAAACAGCTTCCAGATCACCGTCGGATGCAGCCGGAAAGCCGGCCTCCAGTATATCGACCCCCAGTTTTTCCAATTGGGTGGCCAAGCGTAATTTTTCGGCTGTATTCATACTGGCGCCCGGGCTCTGTTCACCATCCCTTAAGGTCGTGTCAAACATAAGTACTTGATCGCTCATTTTGTTTTAACTCCTTGTTGCTTTATTAAATCGTTGATTCGTTAAATAGTTG
>JASFGZ010000191.1:0-8162 GCA_050123495.1 Desulfobacterales bacterium | reverse complement strand
TTTGCATTCCGGCAACTAAATACCATAACGCCTACACCGAGGTAAATTCGGCGATCGAGATAAATAAGGACACATGAGATCCCCTCGACGAATCATAATCGGAATGGAGGAGAGATGAATCGATTCAGACACTTGGGTAAGCTTTTGATGCTTGGCGCTCAGGCGCATTCCCGATGGGAGCTGGAGATGTCCAAAAACATCCTGGGCAGCCGCAAACGGTTATTTGTACTTGGATTGCTGACTGTTCCGGTGATTTTGGGTGGCTTTGCCTTTGCCAATGAAATCACCAATGCGCTGCCGGAAGTGCTGGGGGGTAAAAAAGCCTACAGTCCGGCCTTTTACAGTATGGATATTTTTATCGTTTCTATTCTGATCGGGATGGGAGCCGGTCTCATTACCGGCTGCATCGGTGCCGGGGGCGGCTTTATTATCGCGCCGGCTTTGATGAGTGCCGGTATCAGAGGTATTATGGCGGTGGGTACCGATCTCTTTCATATCTTTGCCAAAGCCATCATGGGAAGTGTGATTCACCGCAAATTGGGCAATGTCTCTGTGGGCCTCGCATTTGTTTTCCTCATCGGTGCCATCATCGGCGCCACGGTGGGTGGTGTGATCAACCGGGCCCTTTATGAAATCAATCCGGTGTTGAGCGATGCCTTTATTTCCACGGTCTATTCGTTGATGTTGGGATTTTTAGGTGCCTATGCCATGGCCGACTTTCTAAGAGCCCGCAAAAAGGGGGGCGGTGGAGATGCCCATGGGGGTAAGGTAGAAGGGGCCGAAATGGGAAACGTACCCAAGAAACTTCAGGCTATGAAATTGCCTCCCATGATCAGGTTTGACGGCGGACTGGTACCCGGCGGCAGAAGCATATCCTGGGCTTTTCTCGTGGCCAGCGGCGCTTTGGTGGGTTTTGCTGCGGGTATCATGGGCGTCGGCGGCGGATTTCTAACGTTCCCCATCTTCGTGTATGGCCTGGGGGTTTCTTCCATGACGACCGTCGGAACGGATATCTTTCAGATCGTGTTTACCGCCGGTTACGCCGCCATCAGTCAGTATGCCATTTACGGTTTTATTTTTTATACCCTGGCGATGGGGATGCTATTGGGCTCTCTGGTGGGGATTCAGATCGGTGCCATGGTGACCAAGGTCGTGCCCGGGATTACCATCCGCGGGTTTTATGCCATGGCGGTCCTGGCCGGATTTGTCAACCGGATCTTCGCGCTTCCGGCCAAACTGGGGGCAATGGAGGTGATCCCCATATCGAAAGGTACCGGTGCTGTGCTGGAAACCATCGGGATCTGGGCCTTTTTTGTGGTCATCGGCGGGTTCTCCGTTTGGGTCATCGGAACGTTTTTTAAGAACATTCGTACCCTTAAGGGAGAGGAGGTGCCGGTATGATTGCGCATAAGAAAGTATTTTATGCCGGATTCGGCTTGATCGTAATATTTGCGATTGTTCTGGTCATCCTGTTCATGCCGGTATTTGGTGGGCAAAACGCCCTCGAGAATTTGGATATGCTCTATAACTCCATATCCAAGGGTTCCGCTTATTATATCCCAAAGGCCAAGAAAGCAGCCAAGCCGCTTGACGGGACTCAGATCAGCGTTGATTTAGCGCTCGATACCGACAACCAGGCCAAGCAAATCGCATCCCTTTTCGAAAAAGGAGGGGCCCGTGTTCAAGTGTCGGGTGCCAATTTGAAGGTCAGCGGGGATCTCGGTCAAATACTTGAAAACAGCCTCCAGGATGCCGATGATATGTATCATAATGATGGCAAGCGTATATCTGATAAATATGGCATCTCTGAAAAACAGGCGCTCTACAACTGGTGGAACGCCCTTAAAGCATTGGATTTTGCTTTGAAAAAACAGAAAAAATTCGAGGCCGCCACGGTGGTGGATCTGATTCAGAAGAAAGCCATCGAAACGGCCTACAACTATTATGGGATCGAGCCCCAAAAGATAACCGATCGATTTGGGATAGTTACTTTTTCTCTAATATTTTACGTGGTTTACACACTTTGGTATGGGTTTGCCATTATGTACATGTTTGAGGGATGGGGACTTAGACTCGAGCATTAATTTTTAGACCGAAAACCTTATTTGAAAGGAGATGTGGTATGGTGGAAGAAGTTACCTGTCCTTTGACAAAAGGAGAAACGATACTTGTCGCTGTAGACGGTTCCGAGAACAGCGATTTTGCTTTAGAACAGGCGCTCAGCATGGCCAATACGTGTAACAGCATGCTGTATGCCATAACGGTCATCGATGTCTATCCCAAACAGATCGAAGGAACGCCCGGGGTAAAAGAGCAGATGCAAAAAGAGGCTGAGGATTTGCTGCAGAAAGTTGCGGCGAAAGCCAAGGAAAAGAACATCGCCGTTGAAACCAGCGTCCATTGGGGGAGACATCCCCACGAAGCGATCCTTAATCAGTGCAGAGAGAAGGGCGTCGATCTGATCGTTCTCGGCACTCACGGCAGAACCGGGCTCAAGAAATTTTTTATGGGGAGTGTGGCACAGAAAGTCGTCGGTTATTCCCGATGCCCGGTATTGGTGGTCCCCCCCGAACACGAGTGATCTGAATTTGGAGAAGGCGCAATTCCTTAATTTTTTTAACCCGGGGAAGCCCAGGTCTTTCAAGTCAGGAAGGTGACGTTAAACATTTTTTTGTAAAACGGTATTTTTAAGGTACGCAAAAACCTCAGGGCCCTCAACGGCAGCCTTTTGTTTGCCGGCAGCCACCTGCTGGACACGTTCTATTTTGGTCTGGTCGAAACTGCTGATTTGCTCATCGATAAGCTTAAGAGTGCCGTGAATCAGGCTGTAAATGATCATGGGGCCATACAAAACCTCACCGCCGGCTCCGGGAGCCAGCGCCCCGAAAATTTTATGACGACCGAGCTGAAATGCTTTCGGTGCCGGCCGGTAATCCAGGAGTTCGGCAAATAGCTCCAGGCATTCGATCACCCCATCGGAGTAATCTCTTTCCATAGAAGCCTGCCCATCTCTGGCAATTTCGTCGATGTCGGATTCATTAAAAGAGAGATCGAGCCGTCCGATGCAGTCGTCCTGAATCGCTTTAACCGAGTCTTCCTTGCGGCTGAGCTTTACATCGGAATCTTTCAGTATTTTGATGATGTTGCGGATTTTGACCATTTCTTTAATCAGGGGGCTTTTGCGGAGGGCGACGTCTTCAATCGTCGTTTTATAAATCGGCAGCTCATTGTCCAATACGAAAATCTTTTTCTGATCCTGATCGCTTTCTTCCACATACAGATCCAGGTCCCGCACTTTTTGGTTCTGATAGGGGCTCATTTCCAGAAGACCGCGCATGGCATCCCTGTCTACTTTGCGGCCGCTTTCCGCAGGTCCGATGGAGTCAATTACTTTCGCAGCCAATCGGTTAATTTTGATTTTGGCAAGCAGGTTTTCTTTAAAGGACATAACCGTTTCCTTAAGGGCTATTTTAGGTGTTATGGTAGTTTAGATTTTTAAAAGTCATAGCACGGGAAAGTTGTATAGGAGTAATGGAGCAAAATCAATTGCGGATTTCAGATTGCGGATTGCAGATTGAAATGGCTGATGTGTCGCACATTTAAATTCCGAAATCTGCAATCCGCATTCCCATATTTTACGCGCTCCATTACTCCAGTTTTCGGTTTTTTTCCTGCTTTACCATAAGGTCCTTGACAAGTAAACAATGGTGAATAAGAACATGTTAAGCATGAACACATACATTATCATTTATATGATTCTATATAGAACCTATTTCAAAAATAGTGGATAAGGGTTCAGGGCAAGGCGTCCTGTGAATTGAAAACGGAGCGTACACGGAGTACGTGAGTATTTCGATTCGCAGGACAACGCAGTCCTGGGCACTTAGACGCATTTTTGAGATAGGTTCTAATTGAAAGAGAGAAAAGTAATGACGGACACGATTAAACTGGTTTATGGAAAAAAGGAATATGAACTTCCGATAGTCGAGGGTTCGGAAGGGGAGAAGGCCATCGATATTTCACGGCTGCGTGAAACCACCGGCTTGATTACTCTGGATTCCGGTTATGCCAATACCGGCAGTTGCACCAGCTCAATAACGTTTATGGACGGGGAAAAGGGGATTTTGAGGTATCGTGGTATTCCGGTCGAAGAGCTGGCAGAGAAGGCGACCTTTAAAGAGACCGCTTTTCTTTTGATCAATGGGAAACTGCCCAACCGCGATGAACTCACGCGTTTCTCTGTTTTACTCAATGACCACTCGCTGGTGCACGAAGACATGCGGGCCTTTTATGAAAAATTTCCGCGTTCTTCCCACCCCATGGGGATTCTTTCTTCAATGGTCAATGCCCTCAGAAGTTTTTATCCGGAATTGCAGAATCTGGAAGAAGAGATTAATATAACCGTGACCCGCTTGCTCTCCAAAATTCGAACGCTGGCGGCGATGTCTTATAAAATTTCAAGAGGCCACAAAGTGGTTTACCCCCGACCCGACCTGGCCTATTGCGCCAATTTTTTAAACATGATGTTCCATTCGCCGGTCAGGCCCTATACTATCGATGATGATGTGGTTGAAGCCCTGCGGGTATTCTGGATTCTGCATGCCGACCATGAGCAAAATTGTTCCACTTCGGCTGTACGGCTGGTAGGAAGCGCCCGGGTAACACTCTATGCTGCTATTTCCGCCGGCATTGCCGCCCTCTGGGGTCCCTTACACGGTGGGGCCAATCAGGCCGTGATTGATATGCTCAGCGATATTGCGGAAAATAAGAATATGGCCCGGGTGGTTGAACGGGCCAAGGATAAAAAAGATTCGTTCCGCTTAATGGGATTTGGCCACCGCGTTTATAAAACTTATGACCCGCGGGCCAGAATTATGAAGAAAATGTGCGATTCATTGCTGAACAAACTCAAAATTGCAGACCCACTGCTGGACATTGCCAAAGCGCTTGAAGCCGTTGCTTTAAAAGATGATTATTTCATCGAACACAATCTCTATCCCAATGTCGACTTTTACAGCGGAATCGTTCTACGGGCCATCGGCATCCCCACCAATATGTTTACCGTGATGTTTGCCATCGGAAGATTGCCGGGTTGGATTGCCCAATGGAAAGAAAGCATGGATGATCCCAACTGGAAGCTGGGCCGGCCGCGTCAGGTATATACAGGTCCGACCCTGACGGAATTTGTTCCGCTCGATGAACGCTAGAACCCATCTCAAAGATACGTCTAAGTGCCCATGGCTGAGTTGTCCCGTGAATTGAAATACTCACGTACGCCGTGTACGCTCGGATACACGAGTTTCAATTCGCAGAGCGCCCTGCCTGTTGAACACATTAATTTATTAAATCAAGATGTGAAATCCCGCTTTTAAGCGGGGAACCCTGATCCACATTTTTGAGATGGGTTCTGGTTTTGAAAGCTATTCTTCCCTCCAATCCTCGAGAAAGTCTCCGGCCTTATCCAGCTCGGAGATGATTTGACTGAACATGAGACGGCCGAAGGCCACCGAACCGAACCAGCCCACATCGAACAGTATGTATGTCATTGTATCTGTACGACGCTCGATGAGAAGATGGATTTTATCTGATTTAGCGTCTTGAAAACGAAAAGATGCGTGATCCTGCTCGATTTTTTTTTCTCTTAGTTCAAGCGAAAGGACTTCACCCGCCTGCAAAACCGCTGCGATAACATCGTCGTATTGAGCGATCCAAAAGGTTTCGCCCCTGCCCCCGCCTAAATTATTGGAAGCAACAGGAGCAGCGCTACCTGCGCTGCCTACCGCGTTGATTGCGAGGGGAGAAAGGCATCCGGCATTACAGATTAAGAAAATGAGCACTGCGATCGATCTAACAATTTTCATTTTCCAAAATATAAATCGGGTAACCACAGGGCAATCTGGGGAAACAGCATGACAATGACGAGGCCCACAATCATAACCAGCACAAAAGGTGTGATCGAGCGGTAGATATCCGCCAGCGTAACTTCCGGAGGCGCCATCGCTTTCATCAGAAACAGGTTATAGCCAAAGGGAGGTGTCATGTAAGCAATCTGGCAGGTTATCGTATAGAGAACACCGTACCAAATCGCGTCGAAACCCAGACTGATAACCAGGGGGACATAAAGAGGCGCAACAATGATAAGCATGGCCGTATCATCCAGAAACATGCCCATCAGCAGGTAGGACACCTGCATCATGGCGATGATTCCCCACGGACTGAGATGCCACCTTTCAAGAAATAAAGACTCGATTGCATGCACCGCGCCGAGTCCATCAAAGACCGAACTAAAGGCAAGTGCCGCTAAAATAACCCACATAAACATGCAACTAACGCTCAGCGTATTGCGCAGTGTGTTTTCGATTACCCGCATGTTTAAGCGGCGTTTGAGGAGAGCCGCAAGGGTCGTTGCCGCCGCACCGGCTGCTGAACACTCGACCAGACTGGTGATCCCCAGCAAGAACAGCCCCGTCATGGAAAAAATAATGACCAGCGGAATGATCCCGGCCCTGAGCAGTAGAAACTTCTTTCCCCAGCTCATCTGCCGCTCTTCGGCGGGCAATGGCGGTCCGAGGTGCGGCTGGAGTTTGCATCGAATCATGATGTATAATATAAACAAGCCTGCCAGCAGGAGGCCGGGGAAAACACCGGCCATCCACAGCCGGCCGACGTTTTGCCTGGCAATCATTCCATAGAGAACCAGAACCACGCTGGGCGGGACCATGATGCCCAGGGAACTACCCGCCTGGATGACGCCGGTTACCATGACTTTGTTATATTTTCGCTTAAGCATTTCCGGTAAGGCGAGACTGGCACCGATTGCCATGCCGGCGACACTTAATCCGTTCATGGCCGCGATGGCGACCATGAGGCCAATCGTTCCGACGGCCAACCCCCCGGGGAGGGGGCCCATCCAGACATGGAACATGGTATACATGTCATCCGCTATGCCTGACTCCGAAAACATATACCCCATATAGATGAATAATGGCAGGGTCAGAAGCGGGTACCAATTCAACAGAACAAAGCTGGCGTGGAACGGCATTCCCTCAGCACCTTCCCCCCACAGGAGTAAAGCGAAAACAGTCGCAACACCCCCGATAGCAGCAAAGATGCGTTGCCCGGTGAGCAGCATGACCAGCATCGAGGAGAATATCAGCAGCGCAATAAGTTCATAACTCATGTTGTCGTCTCCCCTCCATCTTTTACCACGTCCTTGCCTCTCGCCTTTGCCAGGTCCTTGAAGAATGTCGCGATAACCTGCAACAGCATCAGAAAAATTCCGATGGTCATAACAATTTTGATGGGCGACAATGGCGGTCCCCACGGGGTATAATTTACCTGCCCGTATTTTAGCGCATATTTCGAGGCGGAAATCCCGCCGGTAAACAGATACACCACATAGAAGATAAGAAGAAGACCGGTAAACACATCGGCCAGGGCCCGTCTTCTAGCCGACCACCGGCCATAGAGCAGGTCCATTCGAACATGGCCGTCGAGAATCATGGAGTAGCCACCGCCCAGCAAGTAATAAGCGGCCATAAAAAATTGCGCCATCTCCACGACCCAGATGTGGGGCCGATCAAAGATGGTTCTGGATATGGACTCAAACAACAGAATTCCCATCATCGCGAAGACCAAATACATTGAGAACTTGCCGACCGCTTTGTTGGTCGCGTCAGTATATCTCACGTAGGCTTTTACGACATTCGGCATTTTAGCTTCTTTCCTCTGGTTCCTTTAATTTGACGTTTTAGAAGTTGCCCTCCCCGGCCGGGCCTATCCTCAAGCCAGGGAGGGCTAAAGGCTTTACAATTCAAAACTCATCGATTCGCATTCATCAGTAGCGGTAGGGAGGACCGGCTGCTTCCATGGTGGCGACGTAGTCTTTGAGTATTTTTACCACCTTGGCAGTTCTGGGGGTCCTTTTAGCAACCTCGTCCCAGAACTTGAGTGCTGCACCTTCCACGACCTTCCATTCGTTGTCGGGGATGGACGTGAGCTGCAGTTTGCCCCCTTTGGTGCGGTAGTGCGCTTCACCCCACCAGTACCAATGCAGTCTGTAGTAGTGCGAGCTTTCTGCACAGAGCTTGAACAAAGTCTGCAGGTGTGGCGGTACTTTCTCCCATTTCTTGGTGTTCACAAAGTAGGAACCCACCCAGGCA